>JAUYSF010000124.1 GCA_030696435.1 Desulfoprunum sp.
CAGTTTGAGGATCTTCCTCAGGAGGCAAAAGACTATATCAGGCGTATTGAGGATTTTACCGGGGTCGAGGCGGCAATCGTATCGGTTGGACCTGACCGCAATGAAACGCTCCTCCTGCACAATCCTTTTTTGAAAAAGTGAACGATTCCTCTCTGTTGCTTTAAAAAATGTCGGGTAGGTATTAAATACTGTTCACTCATATATTATCGAGGTTGCAAAATGGCAAGAATTACAGTTGAAGACTGCTTGGAAAAAATTGGTGATGATAATCGGTTCAATCTGGTTCATCTGACGGTCAAACGGATCAAGCAACACCGCAAGGGGGAACCATTTCTGGTTGAGGGCAAAAATAAAGAGATAGTCATGACCTTGCGCGAGATCGCTGCTGAAAAGGTGACATTTGCCAACATTGAATCCCTGCCGGATGCGTCCCCCAAGGAAAAACGCGCATCAGTTGAGGAGCAGGAAGCTGCCAACGCCACTCAAGTAGATTAGAAGGCAGGGTTTTAGGACGATATGAGTACCGATTACTACGAGATACTTTCTGTAGGCCGTAATGCCAGTGCAGGTGACATCAAGAAGGCCTATCGCAAGTTGGCGATGAAATATCACCCGGACCGGAATCCCGATGATAAAAAAGCCGAGGCGAAGTTCAAGGAATGCACCGAGGCTTATGAAGTCCTCAGCGACGATAAAAAACGGCAGATCTATGACACCTATGGTCATGACGGACTGAAGAACAGCGGTTACCGCGGCCCTGGTAATTTTGAGGACGTTTTTTCGAATTTCGGCGATATCTTTGGCGATCTCTTTGGCTTTAGCGGAGGCCGCGGCCAGACCCGTCGAGATGGGCCCTTGCAAGGTAATGATCTACGCTACGACCTTGCTGTTACGTTTATGGAGGCGATACATGGTGCCTCCAAAGAGGTTGAGCTGACCCGTCGTGATACCTGCTGGACCTGCGAAGGAACCGGCTGCCGTCCCGGACATCAGAAGGAAACCTGTCCAACCTGCAATGGCCGTGGCCAGGTGATTCGCTCCCAGGGCTTTTTCCAGGTCAGCACCGCCTGCCCGAAGTGTCGTGGTGAGGGACAGATTGTCACCGATCCCTGCAGCGACTGCAATGGGGTGGGACTTGTTGAGCAGACCAAAAAGGTCATCATCAAGATACCTGCCGGGGTAGACACCGGAGCGAGGATGCGGCTGCGGGGAGAAGGTGAGGGCGGAAGAAGAGGCGGACAGTCCGGTGACCTCTATGTCATCATTCATGTCCAGGAGCACGATTTCTTCAAGCGTGATGGAGACACCATCTATTGTCGATTGCCGGTGTCCATGGTCAAAGCTGCTCTGGGAACGACTGTCGAGGTGCCAACCGTCCATGGCAAAAAGAACTTGGATATCCCAGCCGGCGGTCAGTCCGGTGATGTCTTCACCCTGCGCAAGGAAGGTGTACCCAGTCTGCGAGGTCATGGTAGAGGTAATATGATCGTTGAGCTGCAGGTTCAGACTCCGACGAATCTCTGCGAAGAACAAAAAGAGATGCTGCGTAATTTTGACAATCTGTGCCAAAAACACGGACAGCATGTCGAGCAGGAGGGCTTCTTTACCAGACTCTTTAATGAGGTCCTGGGGAAATGACACAAAAGAGTAGGAAAATGACGGATCAAGAAAAACCCGGTTTCAGCCATTTTGACTCCCAGGGGAATGCGCGCATGGTCGATGTGAGTGCAAAGTCTGAAACGACCCGAATTGCCGAGGCCTCTGGAAATATCAGCATGAGCCCCGAGGCCTTTGCCCTGGTAAAGTCAGGCCAGGTCGCCAAAGGAGATGTGCTGGGGATCGCCCGGGTTGCCGGAATATTGGCGGCCAAGAAGGTTCATGAACTGATACCTTTGACCCATCCCTTGCTCATAACTAGTGTCAATGTGGACTTTGCTTTCCAAAATGAGCAAAATTTGATAAATATCAAGGCAACAGTCGGGATATGCGGCAAGACGGGGGTCGAAATGGAGGCCTTGACTGCGGTATCCATCGCTGCCCTGACTATATATGATATGTGCAAAGCTGTTGATAAATCCATGGTCATAAGCGATATCTGTCTGTTGAAGAAGACAGGCGGGAAAAGTGGGACATTTATCCGGTAGCAGAATGTTTGCCTGGGTACATTTCAACTTCATTATTTGGTGCAATTAAGGAGATAGTTGATGGATAAGGAGCAACTGGAGAGATTCAGGATTCAACTCTTGCAGAAGCGGGACGAGATCCACGATGAAGCTGGAAAGACGTTAACGGAGATGACTGATCAGACCACTAATATTCCTGATCCGAATGATCGAGCTACCGTTGAATCTGGAAGAAGCTTTGAATTGCGTATTCGTGACAGAGAACGCAGACTTCTGACAAAGATCGAAGAGGCCATTGAAAGAATCGACGAGGAAAAATTTGGAATATGTGAGGGTTGCGGCGAGGAAATTGGCATAAAACGCCTTGAAGCGCGTCCGGTCACCACCTTGTGTATTGATTGTAAAACCCTCCAGGAAACCAAGGAGAAGGCTCAGGGACAAGGGTGAACCATGCCTGAACTACGAAAGGATCCTGTTCTTGGGCGGTGGATCATTATCTCCAAAGAACGAAGAAAGAGGCCGACGGACTTTGCCGTGGAGACAACCCAGTCCATGGGAGGGTTTTGCCCTTTATGTCCCGGCAATGAAAGTACCACCCCGCCTGAGGTTCTGGCATTCAGGTTGACTTCGAATCAACTGCGGGATACACCTGATTGGCAGGTACGGGTCGTGCCCAACAAATATCCGGCCCTGGTTATTGAAGGCGAATTGGGAAAGGAGGGCGAAGGGCTCTATGACCGGATGAACGGCATCGGGGCTCATGAAGTCATCATCGAGAGCCCGAATCACGATGAAAGCCTCACCCAGATGTCAACTGAGAACATGTTCTACGTGTTCAAGGCCTTCAAAGAACGAATCTCTGATTTGGAGAGAGACCCGAGATTCCGCTATGTCATGGTCTTCAAGAATTATGGTCGAGCGGCCGGTGCGTCTCTTGAACATTCGCATTCGCAGTTGATTGCCCTGCCTATCCTTCCTCGGATGATCGTCTCCGAACTCGCTGGAGCGCTGTCGTATTTCCACTATAAAGAGAGGTGTGTCTTTTGTGACATCATCCGGCAGGAGATGCAGCAGAACGTCAGGGTCGTCTGTCAAAATGATCATTTTATCACTATTACCCCTTTTGCCCCCAGGACTCCCTTTGAGATGTGGGTGCTGCCGAAACAGCATTCATCGGCCTTCTGTAAGCAGGATGATTTCCTGCTGCATGCCCTGTCCGGGATCTTTTCCGAGACCTTGAAACGACTGAACGCCTGTATACCTGATGTACCCTATAATTTTGTCCTGCACACCGAACCTCTGCGTTCGGGCGGCCTAGAACACTATCACTGGCACTTTGAAATTGTCCCGAAATTGACATCGATCGCGGGTTTTGAATGGGGCTCCGGGTTTTACATCAATCCTATTCCGCCGGAAGAGGCAGCCGCGTATTTACGTGAATCTCTTGATACTCGACTCAAAGGAGAATTGTGTGAAAAAAATATTGCTGGTTGATGATGACGAGAGTATCCAGCTCCTCTATTACGAGGAATTGGTAGGCAATGGCTACCAGGTGTTATCTGCCTTGAATGGTGAAGAAGGATTAAAAAAATTCAGGGAAGATTTCCCGGATCTGGTCATTCTCGATATTCAGATGCCTGGTATGAACGGTATTGAAGTGCTGCGGCAGATGAAGATGGAGAATGCTGCTGTCCCCATAATTCTCAGTAGTGCCTATCATGAGTACAAACAGGATCTCGGAGCCTGGGCCTCTGATGAATACGTGGTCAAATCCGCTGATATTGACGAACTGCTCAGTGCTGTCCGGAAATTCATCGGTGTCTGAGCGATGGGACCTGTGCCCGGCAATCCCGGTATTTACTCTCGGCTGTATCTCCATCTCCATGTCCCCGAAGAAAGATTCGTGCAGCAGGTTCCTTGATGAAAGATATCCAGAATCAACTCGATCACCGGCGGATCAACATCAAAAAAGTTGGTGTTAAGACGATTTCCTATCCTGTAACGGTCCTTGATAAGGCCAAAAAGCGTCAGAACACCATCGCCTCGGTCAATATGTATGTGAACCTGCCCCACAGGTTCAAAGGCACACATATGAGTCGATTCGTCGAGATTCTCAACCAGTTTCATGGTGAGATTGATCTGAAGAGCTTTCAACAGATCCTCATCAAAATGAAAGAGCGTCTTGAGGCCGAGGCCTCCCATCTTGAGATGAGTTTTTCCTATTTCCTGATAAAAGAACGGCTATCAGAATCTCTCAACGTCTGTCATTACAGATGCTCTTTCCTCGGTTCTCTGGAGCATGATTCCGATCTCCAGTTGAAGGTGGAGGTGCCGGTAACTTTACCCCTGGCGAAACAGGATTTCAAAGGATTGCCCCGCTCCAGAGGAATCTGGGGCAAGGCGGAGATCATCCTGCGGCTCAAGAGCTTTATCTGGATTGAAGATCTCATCCTGCTTATTGAAGGGGCCATTGAAACTGAACAGGGCCGTCTCGTTGACTCCGGCCATGAAGCCCTTTCTGTTGAAAGCCTTACCCGCCGGATTGCCGGAAGTCTCGCTGGACTTGCCGGGGTCAAATGGTTTTCTCTGAGGATCGAGAATCTCGGAAATGAGTATTCCACCTTTGCTACCCTGGAGTGTACAGTGTAGCTTCAGGGAACAATCGCTACTGAACTTTCACTCTCAACATACCGACTACTTTCTATGCGTGATCTACTTTTTGAAATTGGGACAGAAGAGTTGCCCGCCAGTTTTCAGCAGCCAGCCTTGGCGCAGTTGCGGGAAAATTTTATAAAAAGGGCGGCAGCCCTCAACCTCGGCCATGGTGAAGTGGTCTGCCTGGGTACCCCGAGACGACTGGCCCTCATTGTCCATAATCTGGTGCAAACCCAGAAAGATTGCCGGGAGGAACTGCTGGGACCTTCGAAAATAGCGGCCTTTGACACCGATGGCAAGCCTACCAGGGCCGCAGAAGGATTTGCCCGTTCCAAAGGCGTTGAGGTAGCCGATCTCCAGGTGGTAGAAACTCCGAAGGGAGAGTACCTCATGCTCGTCAGGGAGGTTGCGGGAAGGCCGACCGTCGATTTGCTTTCCGAATTGCTGCACGGGCTTATCCTTGAGATGACCTTTGCCAAATCCATGCGCTGGGGCAACAATCTTCATCCCTTTGCCAGACCCATTCAATGGCTCACCGTGCTTTTCGGCGAGGAGGTGATTGCCCTGGATCACGAAGGAATTGTCTCTTCATCTCTGAGCCGGGGCCACAGATTCATGGCCAATTATGACATTACCATCGAGAACGCAGCCAGCTATGAAAGGCAGTTGGCCGAGCATTTTGTCATGGTTGATCCGGCAAAACGACGCCAGGCCGTGCTGGTCGAGATTGAGCAGGCCGTGCAACTCTCCTCAGCAAATACCGATTGCCGTGTGGCGATTGACGAGGATCTTGTTGATACAGTAACCAATCTGGTTGAGTTTCCCTGCGGTATTTATGGCAGTTTTGCTGAAAAATTTTTGCAATTACCGGCTGAGGTGCTGATTACCTCGATGCGCGAACATCAGAAATATTTCCCGGTGGTGGACCAACAAGGGACTTTATTGCCAAGTTTTGTGGCAGTGAACAATACCCAGGTCGATGATCCGGCCGTCAGCAGAAAGGGACATCAACGCGTTCTGCGTGCCCGGCTTGAAGACGCCCTGTTTTTTTTCAATGGTGACCGGGAGACCTCTCTTGCCAAACGTCGGGATCAGCTCGGTGGTATTGTCTTTCAGGCAAAGCTTGGAACAATGCTGG
>JAUYSF010000116.1 GCA_030696435.1 Desulfoprunum sp.
AGGATGAGGATAATCGCTGTATGTAAGGGCATCGTCGGAGTGAGGCCGACAAAAACTCCAATTGCCGTCCCGAAAGCGAGCGAATAGGGATCTCCTTTCAGACGCAGGAAGCGGAGATAATAATATTTTCCTAATCGCTTCAAGCGCATCGCCATAGACACTATGCCAGTTGAGAACGCGAATAGACGTCCTCAGCAAAAGATGAGGGACCGAAGTGGTTATAGGAATGATAGCCAGCCAGCGCGATCATTGCGGCATTGTCGGTACTGTACGCGGGACGTGGGACAAAACACTTCAGATTGTGATCAGCCGATCTCCTGAAAAAGACCTGCCGCAGACGAGTGTTGGCCGAGACACCGCCGCCGAGGACAACCGTATCAATGCCATGGAGACGGGCGGCACGCAGGGTTTTTTCCACCAACACCTCAACAACTGCCTCTTGAAAGGAGGCGCAGATATGGTCTATCTGCGGAGCGAGACCTTGTTGTTTCTGTCTATTACAGTAGTTCAGCACAGCGGTTTTCAGGCCACTGAAGCTAAAATCAAGGGAGTTTTCCTCAAGCCAGGCCCGGGGGAAATCGATAAAGTCAGGTGCACCGCTCTCAGCCATTTTTGCAACTATGGGGCCACCAGGGTAAGATAGACCGAGGAGTTTTGCTACCTTATCAAAGGCCTCCCCGGCGGCATCATCCCGCGTTCTGCCCAGGAGAGTGAAGGAAGTGCAGCTCTTAGCAAGATAGAGAGAGGTGGTGCCACCCGAGGCAATCAGGGCGATATAGGGAAAGTTCGGACGATCCTGTTCGAGAAATATCGAGAGGATATGGCCCGCCATGTGGTCAACTCCCTTATAAGGCAATGAACGAACCTTGGCTATCGCCTTAGCAAAGGAAAAACCCACCAGCAGAGAGCCGATCAGTCCTGGCCCTTGGGTGACGGCAATGAGATCGATATCGGCCAACGAAACCTCTGCACGGTGCAGCGCTTCTTTGACAACCGGATATACAGACTCAAGGTGCCGACGTGAGGCGAGTTCGGGGACAACGCCGCCAAACGGGCTGTGGATCTGATCCTGACTGGTCAGGACACTGGAGAGGATTTTTTCCCCGTCTTCGAGTACTGCGGCTGCAGTATCGTCGCAGGAGCTCTCAATTCCTAGGATAAGCATGTAAATAAAATCGGTCCGTCGGCTGAAGTTCTTTTTCGATTGTCACAGCAAGTTGTTTCAGAGTAAGAATAGCGAATATATATGCCATACTGGGGAAAGTCAATGTCTGCACCCTTATCCAAATCTGTCTAAAAACATGCGCCGTGTCGAAAATATCATTTTTAAAAGAAGAAAAACACGTTCTGGTCGATAATTTCTCGCGTACGATCTCCTATCTGCGGCTCTCTCTCACGGACCGTTGCAATTTGCGCTGCATCTACTGCATGCCTGAAGGGGATGGGGAAGATGGTTGCCAGACAAAAAACGGCAAAAATTTTCATTGTCATGACTTGCTCAGCTATGAAGAATTGCTGCGGATTGTCCGGTTGTCCGTATCTCTTGGCATGAACAAGCTCCGTCTCACCGGTGGTGAACCTTTAGTTCGCAAAGGGATTCTTGAATTCATCGACAGACTCTCCGAGATTGATGGCCTGGATGAGGTGCGGCTGACCACAAATGGCGTCCTGCTCCATGAATATGCCCAATCGCTCTATGATTCAGGGATCAGGCAGTTGAACATCTCCCTTGACAGCCTGCGCCCCGAGAGATTTGCCAAGATTACCGGTAAAGATCTTTTTAACCAGGTGTGGCAAGGTATACAAACTGCCCGTGATCTTGGTTTTCGTATAAAGATCAATGTAGTGGCGATGAAAGGAATTAATGACGATGAGTTTTGTGACTTTGTCGAACTAGCCCTGAACGAACCCTATTCAGTACGGTTTATAGAATTTATGCCGGTGGGAGAAAAGAGCAGCTGGCAGAGAGAGCAGTTTATCAGGGCGGAAGATATCAGACAGATGGTGGCAGGGTTCGGTGAGTTCACTCCTTATCAAAAAGGCAAATTCGATGGCCCGGCGAGGATGTTTCGCCTTCAGGCCCCGGATGGCAGGCAGGGGAATATCGGCTTTATCAGCCCGATCAGTCATCATTTCTGCGATCAGTGCAACCGGCTGCGGCTGACCTCTGAAGGCAAACTACGGTCCTGCCTGCTTAATGACCAGGAGACCGATATCAAGATGCTTATCCGGCAGGGTATCTCCGATGTAGACCTTACGCGGGTCATCAAAGACACCGTTCTGGATAAACCCAAAGGCCATGGCCTACAGGAGCGGATGGAGTCTGGTGGTCCTATGAACTGCCCAGGCCAGATGTCACGAATCGGCGGTTAAATAATTACTCTGAGGATAGGATCCGAGCCACTCAAAATACGAGCAGAGAGGTCGCAGACGGTCGCAGCCTCGACATATCTTCTCGTCTTCAATATGGCCGATCATATCAAGAAAAAACAAATATTTCCATTGTTTGCCTTTGATCGGACGTGATTCAAGTTTGGTCAAATTTATATCTTCTTCTGAAAGAACAGTGAGGATTTCATTGAGGGCACCGGGGCGATCCATAGTGCCGATGAGAAGAGAAGTGCGATCCTGGCCGCTGGCCGAGGGAGATTTTTTGCCAATCACCAGAAAGCGGGTGGTGTTCCCCCTGTAGTCCTCAATCCCCTTGACCACAACCTGAAGTTCATAACGCTTTATGGCAAGCGATGAGGCAATGGCCCCGATGTTGGGATTATTTGCCGCCATCTGGGCCGCAACCCCGGTTGAAAGGACGGGCAGGGTGGGGATTGTCGGGAGGTGCTTCCGCAACCATTCCCGGCATTGGGCCAGGGGTTGTGAATGCGAGGCAACTGTCTGGATATCTTCTATATTTCCTGATCTACAGACCAGGTTATGGCTGATTTCGAGCTGGACCTCGCCACAGATCTGTACCTTGTATTTCATGAAGGAATCCAGGGTGGAAACCACTGAACCTTCGATGGTATTTTCCACCGGCACAATGCCATACCGGGTCCGACCTTTTTCCACTTCGGAAAATACATCGTCAATCGATTCCAAGGCCTTGTATGTTGCCGAATGGCCGAAGTATTTCACCCCAGCCAGGTGAGTAAAGGTGGCCTCAGGTCCAAGGTAGGCCACTTCGATATTGCGTTGTGATAATCGGCAGGTCGTAATGATCTCATGAAAAATCATACGCAGGGAATCTTCAGGAAAGCAATTGTCATTTTCCTGCAAAAGCCTTTCATATATCTGCCTTTCCCGTAACGGGTCCCACTTGGCGCGATTACCCTCATCCTTGAGCTTGCCGATTTCCCTGGCATAACCGATTCTTTCCTTAAGCATGGAGAGAAGTTTGCTGTCAATGGCATCAATGCTTTTTCTCACGGATAATATTTCATTTTTCTGCTCGTCAGCCATGGTCAGTCCTGTTCATTATTTGAATGTGACATACATACGGTAAAAGGATGTTGAAACCCTCGAAAGTGAAATAAGTTAGGTTAAAGAAAAAACTATGTCAAGGCGTAAAAAGACTGGTATAAGACAATTTTCGGTTTGCTGCTGTTGAATGTAACGGCATATCCACTGTGTCAGGAGGCTGTAACCTGCACGTATTGCAGTTAAATGTCGATGGAAATATTATGAGCAGAAATAAAGTCAGCAAGACCTACGAAGAGATCAACTCCCGAATAAAGGCCGGAGAGGCAGTAGTTGTCACAGCCGAAGAAATGGTCGGTATTGTCCGAAAGAAAGGCCCGGAACAGGCCGCCCGCGAGGTGGATATCGTGACGACCGGTACCTTTGCCCCGATGTGTTCGTCGGGCATGTTCTTCAACTTCGGCCAGATGGTGCCGACCATCAAGGCTTCGAAGGTCTGGATCAACAAGGTCCCGGCCTATGCTGGTCTTGCCGCCGTGGATGCCTACCTCGGGGTGACGGAACCCTGTGAGGATGATCCTCTTAATAAGATCTACCCCGGTGAATTCCTCTATGGTGGCGGCCATGTCATAGAAGACCTGCTACGCGGCAAAAAACTCTTGCTTGAGGCGAAAGCCTATGGAACTGACTGCTATGCCGCAAAAAAGATGAAGAAGGAAGTCGGGTTGAGCGATCTGTCCTACGCCCTGCTCTGTAATCCCCGCAATGGTTATCAGAATTACAACTGTGCCATCAACTTGTCTGACAAGGCGGTCTATACCTATATGGGCATGCTCAAGCCCAACTGCCGTAATGCCAATTACTGCAGTGCTGGAGAGCTGAGCCCTCTCTTGAATGATCCCCTCTACAGGACCATAGGAATGGGGACCAGGATTTTTCTTGGCGGTGGTATTGGCTATGTTACCTGGCACGGTACCCAGCATAACCCCCATGCCCCGAGAACTGCCGGCGGTGTCCCTCGCAAGCCTGCCGGGACCATCATGGTCCAGGGAGATCTCAAGCAGATGTCAGCTGATTGGCTGCGAGGTGTATCAATCCTGGGATACGGCAATACCATGGCGGTTGGGCTTGGCATTCCCATTCCCATTCTCAACAGTGAAATGGCAGCTTTTACCGGGGTGAGCGATGAGGAAATCTTCACGCAGGTGATAGATTATGGTCATGATTATACCAATGGCATTGCTCGCAATTATGGCGAGGTGAGTTACGCTCAGTTAAAATCGGGTGTCATTGAGGTCAACGGTAAGGAGGTACAGACCGCACCCTTATCCAGTGTGGTGAAGGCTCGAGAAATTGCCGAGATTTTAAAGAAATGGATCGGTGCGGGAAAATTTTTACTCAATCGTCCGGCCCAGACCCTGCCAGATGGTACAGAGTAAGAAAGGACCTGCCTCCATTTCTGAGAAATTACTCAGGCTGCATGCCACATTGCAAAAAATGGGCAGCGTGGCGGTTGCCTTTTCCGGCGGTGTTGATTCCACTTTTCTTCTGCATAGTGCCTGTATGGTCCTGGGAACCGACAAGGTTATTGCCCTGCATGGCGTGTCCTGCCTTGTTGCGAAATCTGTATCAGCCAGGGCTGAGAGTATTTTTAAGCAGTCTTTTGACAAAAAAATCGACTACTCTCAGATAA
>JAUYSF010000312.1 GCA_030696435.1 Desulfoprunum sp.
CTTTCGGTTCTCCTGTCTCTTGAGTCAAACAGGCTGGTCGCTCTAGTGAAGATCATGGGGCTACAGGGCATCATGGTCTCTCTCCTGCCTCTCTTTCTCGAACAGCATAGCAATCTTGGCAGCGGTGGTTTGATTTTTTTCCAAATCATGATCCTTATTAAAGGGCTGCTCATTCCTGGTCTCCTGTATTATGCCGTGCAGAGAGTCGCCATTAAGCGTGAGGTCGAGCCGATCATCGGCTATCATGCCTCTCTTTTCACCGGCCTGGTGATGATTCTGATTTCGGTATTTATAACCGAGAAGCTAAAAATCTCACTGCCCGGTGGCCATAATCTGCTGCTGATTACTGCCATTACCACTCTCGGTGCCGGACTCTTCCTGATGATGTCGAGGACCAAGGCGATCACCCAGGTTATTGGTTATCTGATGCTCGAAAACGGCATCTATCTTGTCGGCACGGCCCTGACAAAACAAAGCCACACACTCTATGTCGTCGAATTCGGCGTGTTGCTTGACCTTCTGGTGGGTGTGATGATCATGGGAATCATTCTACATAACATTAACCGTGCCTTTGATGATGTGGATACCGCCCTCCTCGGACGACTAAAGGATTGAGAATATGTTAGAATTTGTTTTTTTACTGCCGATCCTCTCCGGCATTGCCGCGATGTTCCTGCCGGTGAATCTCGGCAGAGGCGTCCTCATCGTTTCCGCCCTTCTGCATCTGCAGCTCACAGTAATGAGCTGGATGGGAAAGTTGACGCCCTATTACCCGGATTTCTTCAGTGCATCGCCTGAAGGTCTGCTCGTTCTCCTCGTCACCTCCTTCATCTTTGTCTTCATCACGATTTACGCCATCTCCTATATGAGTGAGACGGAGATGCAGAGTGAGCATATTTTTATCAGCTGCATGTTGTTGTTTCTCGGCACCATGAGTATGGTCACCCTGGCAGATCACCCGATTGTGTTATGGATCGCGGTCGAAGCGACAACCCTCGTCAGTGCCCCGCTCATTTTTATCAACAGATCAAAGGAGGCCCTGGAGGCCACCTGGAAGTATGTCCTGATCTGCTCGGTGGGCATCGCTCTGGCACTGCTTGGTTGTTTCTTTATCACCCTGGCAATGGATATCAAGAATATCGATGCACCGCTGACCTTCTCGTCACTCAATGCCGTGGCCGGTCAACTTGATCCGACCTGGTTGAAAGTGGGCTTCATCTTTATCATGATCGGGTTCGGCACAAAAATGGGCCTGGCTCCCATGCATACCTGGCTACCCGACGCCCACAGCCAGGCCCCGAGCCCTGCTTCGGCACTCCTGTCAGGGGCCCTTTTGAACTGTGCCTTTCTGGGAATCTACAAGGTTCACATCCTGATGCATGTGGCAGGTTTGGGGGCGTATTCCAGCAATATTCTCATCGGATTTGGCCTGGTTTCAATGCTGGTTGCCGGCATCTTCATCCTCAACCAACCTGATTACAAGAGGATGCTGGCCTATTCGAGTGTTGAGAATATGGGAATTATCGCCTTCGGTGTGGGGATTGGCGGGGTGGCCTTGTATGGTGCCATTATCCATCTTATTCATCATTCGTTGATTAAGTCATCGCTGTTTCTCTCTGCCGGCAATATCCTGCTGGGGTTCGGCTCCCGGCTCGTGAACAAAACCGGCAATCTTGCCCGGCTCTTTCCGAAGACCTTTGTCGCGTTTTTTGCAGGCTTTGCCGGTGTCTCCGGTTTTCCTCCCTTCGGCTTGTTCATCAGTGAGCTGCTGATTATCATGGGGGCGTTTCAGGGCAGACGCTATGTTGTGCTTGGCATCTTCATTTTTTGTCTGATTCTCATCTTTGCCGGGGCTGCTCGGATTGTCATACGAATGTGCTTTGCGAGTGCCAGCGAGGAAATCCTCGTGGAGGAAAGATTCTTCCGGCTCCTGCCATCCTACATTCTCCTGCTGACGTCAATCGGGCTCTGCTTCTGGATGCCCGACAGCATATATGAAACCATTCTCAATTCCATCAAGGTCATTGGAGGCGGAATCCATGGATAACCTCCTGCAGGTAGGCAATGGAGAGGCGGTCAAACGTTCCGCTATCCCCTGTGTCAGCGTCGAAGCTTTTGGCACGGTACTTGCTGAATTTGTCAAAAATAATGGTTTTATTGTCCAGTTTTTCGCCTTTAAAGAGAAGGGTACCACTAGGCTGCTCGCCGTGGTTCGCAATGAAAAACTCTATGTAATCAGCTGCGAGGTGGAAGCGCGGTTCCCCTCTCTGACGGGTTGGGTCAGCGAAAAATTCCATATGTTTGAGCGGGAGATCGCAGAACAGTTCGGCATCATGCCAACCTCACATCCCTGGCTGAAAATGGTGCGGTACCATAAGAACTATCAGGGAACCGACGATGTCTTCGGTAACGACTACACCGAGGAGATCCCAGGAAGGTACGAGTATTTCCAGGTGGAGGGTGAGGCTGTGCACGAGGTGGCGGTGGGGCCGGTGCATGCCGGCATTATCGAACCTGGGCATTTCCGATTCCAGTGCGCCGGTGAAGAGGTCCTGCACCTTGAGATCCAGCTCGGGTATCAGCACCGGGGGATTGAAAAACTCCTGCCGACCGTGCCCCAGAAGAGGATTCCGATCATTTGTGAAGCAATCGCCGGCGATACGGCTATCGGCCACAATCTCTGCTGCTGCCAGGCCCTTGAAGCCCTGGCCGGGATTACGGTTGATCCGGGTGCCAGGCTGGTGCGGACCATCGCCCTGGAACTTGAGCGCATCGCCAATCATCTCGGCGACCTCGGAGCCCTAAGCGGTGATGTGGCTTTTAATCCCCCTGCTGCCTATTTTGGCAGAATGCGTGGCGATTTCCTCAATCTCCTGCAGGTCCTCTGCGGCAACAGGTTCGGTAAAGGTCTTGTGCGTCCGGGAGGGGTGGCCTTTGTCATGGCGGCCGAGCAGCGGCGGCTGATAACAGAAAAGCTCGATGAAATCACCCCGGAGATCAAAAATGTCTGCGATCTGCTGTTCACGGCCCATATGGTACAGGCCCGGTTTGAACAT
>JAUYSF010000354.1 GCA_030696435.1 Desulfoprunum sp.
CCTGACTGTTGAAGACACTATCCGACTGGTGGCCAGACGCGGTGCCTTGATGGAGCGTGAAGGCCTGAAAAATCCCGGTGGAATGCGGGCGGTTCTGGGGCTCGATATTGCCGCGATTGACCTCTTGATTGCAGACTACACAGGAGATGGGGTGGTGACTGCGGCCAATCATAATACCCCCGAGCAGATCGTTATCTCCGGTAGTCTTGAAGCCCTTGAAGCCGTCAGCAAAATGGCTGAAGAAAAGGGCGCAAAGGTCATTACCCTCAATGTCAACGTTGCCAACCACAGTCCGCTGGTTGCCGATGCGGTCCCTGATTTTGCCGCTTTTGTGCGCGAAATTGCCTTCAAGATTCCACAAGTCCCGGTCTATTTCAATGTGTCCGCCCGGGTTGAAAGCGATACTGACGTAATCCGCAATATGGTGGCCAGGCAAATCGCCTCTAAGGTCCGCTGGTATGAGATCATCAGCACAATGATTGAAGGCGGTGTCGATACCTTCATTGAAGTCGGGCCCAAGACGGTGCTGAAAGGCATGATGCGCAAGATCGTGCCGGCGGGGGTGAAGGTAAACGCCCTGCAGTTTGACAGCCCGCAGACCCTGGCAGCCTGTCTGGAAAAACTCGGCTGAGGCAATTAGCGGGCAGGATGACGTCTGATAGATGAATACCTATGATTGAAAAATACCTGGAGCGCATAACGCAGGGAGGTCATCTGGAGTTCCAGGAGGCCTGTCTTCTGGCCACTGAAACCCCTCCTGCCGTACTTTTTCAGGCCGCGGATCAGCTGCGGCGCGCCCTTCATCACAACACCTTCGATCTCTGCTCCATTATCAATGCCCGCTCCGGAAAATGCTCGGAAAACTGTAAATTCTGTGCCCAGTCCTCATCCTATGATACAGCTATTGAGACCTATGAACTGGTCGATTCCGGCAAGGCCATCGATCAGGCCAGGGAAAATGAGGCCCACGGAGTCCGCCGCTTTTCCCTGGTCACGGCCGGAAGAGAGGTCAGCGACCGGCAATTGGCCCGGTTCGGCGATATCTATAAACAGTTGCGGGCTGCGACCGGTTTGTCGCTGTGCGCCTCGATGGGCTTTCTCACCTCTGAAAAGGCTCTGCGCCTCAAGGAATTTGGGGTTGTACGCTACCATTGCAATCTCGAAGCAAGTCGCAGTTTTTTTCCGCAGGTCTGCAGCACGCACAGTTGGAAAGAGAAGGTCGAGACCCTGCAAATAGCCCGAGAGGCAGGCCTTGAGCTCTGTTCCGGCGGGATCATCGGCATGGGCGAGAGTCTTATCCAGCGTTTAGAGCTGGCCTTTGAACTGCGCGAGCTCGGTGTACTCTCAATTCCCCTGAATATTCTCACGCCGATTCCTCATACCCCCTTTGCAGGTCTTGCGCCTCTCAGTCTTGAAGAGGTGCTGACCTGTGTGGCGATGTTTCGGCTGATCAACCCCAAGGCGGTTATCCGGATGGCCGGTGGCCGCATGCTGCTGGAGGCTGAGCAGTACAGGTGCTTCACCTCCGGGGCCAATGGCGCCATTGTCGGCAACTACCTGACCACGGCTGGCAATACCCTTGAGGAAGATCTGCGGATGTTGCAGGAACTGGGGTTTTCCTTCGACTGTAATCGGGACGAAACGAATGACAAGTAGCCCCGAGCAACTCTGTTCTGACGATCTTCTCGATTTTGATCGCAGCCACCTCTGGCACCCCTATACTTCCATTGATCATCCGCTGCCGGTGTATCCGGTCGCTTCAGCCGATGGCGTTCGCCTGCGTCTGAGGGATGGGCGCGAGCTGATCGACGGTATGGCCTCCTGGTGGTCGGTCATCCACGGTTATAACCATCCGGTTCTCACCCGGGCCTTGCAGGACCAGGCCGGAAAACTCGCCCATGTGATGTTCGGCGGGTTGACCCATGAACCGGCCGTGGAGCTGGGCAGGCTCCTTGTTCAATTGGCCCCTGTCGGCCTTGACCGGGTCTTTTTCTGTGATTCCGGCTCGGTGGCCGTCGAGGTGGCGATGAAGATGGCGGTGCAGTATTGGCACGCCCTGGGCAGGCCTGAGAAAAACCGTTTTCTCACCATCAAATCGGGTTATCATGGTGACACCTTTCATGCCATGTCGGTCTGTGATCCCGTCACCGGCATGCACCAGCTCTACCGGGGCATCCTGCCGGAGCAGTTTTTTGCCGAACGCCCGGAGTGTGGCTTTTACGATACCTGGAATCCCAGAGATATCGCTTCTTTTTCTCGTCTCATAGTCGAGCAACATGATGAAATCTGTGCCGTCATCCTCGAACCCATCGTCCAGGGGGCAGGCGGGATGCGGTTTTATCATCCCGAATACCTGCGGCAGGTCCGTAGGCTCTGTGACGAGCACGGGGTGCTGCTCATCGCCGATGAAATAGCCACCGGCTTTGGTCGCAGTGGCCGCTTCTTCGCCTGTGAGCATGCGGCTGTCTCTCCTGATATCATGTGCCTCGGCAAGGCCCTCACCGGTGGCTATATGACCTTGGCTGCAGTGCTGGCCACGGCAGAAGTCGGGCATGTCATCTCGTCAGGGAATCCCGGCGTCTTTATGCATGGCCCCACCTTTATGGCCAATCCCCTAGCCTGCACGGTAGCGGCAGCATCCATCCGTCTGCTCATCGAATCCGACTGGCAGGGACAGGTTCGCAGGATCGAACAGCAGTTACGCCAGGGCCTTGCGCCTTGCCGGGCTATGGACCATGTTCAGGATGTGCGGACCCTCGGGGCCATTGGCGTGGTCGAACTGCAGCAGCCGGTGGTGCTGGCGGAGATCCAGCAGCGGTTTGTCGAACGGGGTGTCTGGGTACGCCCCTTCGGTCGCCTGGTTTATGTTATGCCGGCCTATTGCATGGGGGATGCCGATCTGCACACCTTGACCTCGGCCATCTGCCAAGTTGTGGGAATGGAGGCGAAAAAATGAAAACGGCCTATAGCGAAACGCTTGCGCATCTGAAGGAAACCGGTCGCATGCGCGAGCTGCGACCGCTGGCTGGCCGAAAGGGCTGTCGGGTGAGCTACGGAGGCAGGGAGATGCTCAACCTGACCTCCAACGATTATCTCGGGCTGGCGGGAGACGTGCCGTTGCACGAACAGTTTTATGGACAGATTGCCGGTGCATCTCTGTTGGATGATTTTGGTCTCGGCGCTGCCTCCTCGCGTCTTCTGACCGGCGACAGTGTCAATTCCCACAGACTGGAACAGCTGTTGACCCAGACTTATGGCCGGCCAGCCGCCCTTCTTTTCAATTCGGGCTATCATGCCAATATCGGTATCCTGCCTGCTTTGCTTGGTAAGAACGATCTCATCCTCTCCGACAAACTCGACCATGCCTCGATCCATGACGGCATGCGGCTCAGCCAGGCGGCGCACCGGCGCTACCGTCATTGCGACTATGACCACCTGGCGGAGATCCTCGAAAAACATCGATCCGACTATGAGCGGGTTATCGTGGTCAGCGAATCGGTTTTCAGCATGGATGGCGATGTCGCTGATCTCCGCCGTCTGGTGGAGTTGAAGAACTGTTTTGACTGCCTGCTCTATATCGATGAGGCCCATGCCGTTGGGCTCTATGGCGATCGGGGACTCGGCCAGGCCGAAGAGCAGGGGGTGCTCGAAGGTA
>JAUYSF010000355.1 GCA_030696435.1 Desulfoprunum sp.
ATTCTCATTCATCTTATAACGAGGAGACTTTCATCGTTTATTTTTTATGGGGTGAACAAAAAGGAGGGCTGGGTGATTCAGTTGTTGTGATTCTAGTCGTTGACATCTTTCCATGGAAAATTCCTAAGTTGAGGCTGTAAGCCAAAGTTATGCTCTGCCCTCAATATCGCATTTATTATGCCCGGCTTAAATATGCAAATGATGCTGGCTATCATCTTGTTATTTAATCACTCAAGTTTCGGAGTTGATAGCAGCACGACAAAATATGCGTCAACCAGTTAAAATAATTACATATTAACGTGAAAAGCCTTTTGCTTTCTGGTATATTGGGATTTGCGAAAAACTCAATAATATCAAAAAGAAAAGGCTCGTATGAATTATACTCAACAATACCGGGATCAACAAGAAGCAAAACAACTGCAAAACAGAATTTCTTCCTTCATCAAGGATCTGAAGGTCGGAACTCTGCTGCATGGCAGCGGAATCAGGAAGTTGCGAGGTGTATCTCCACTCACTTTGTTCACTGTCATCTTTTCTTTGCCTTTTCAAGGCGTAAACTTTGCGCAGGGGATTGTGAGAAACCCTGACCTGGGATTCAAGAAGGATGCGGCGTATGACTTCCTCAAGAACCCCCGGCACAACTGGCGTAAATTCATGTTGAATCTGGTGACCGTCGTTGCTCGATTCTTCGATGTCCTGACCAGTGAAGAACGAGAGAAGGTGTTGATCATTGATGACTCCACTTATGACCGGTCCCGTTCGAAGATGGTTGAGTTGCTTGCCTGGATCCATGACCACAACATCGGGCGCAACCTGAAGGGGTTTAGACTTCTCACCCTTGGCTGGTCCGATGGAAACAGTTTTCTCCCGTTGGACTTTGTTCTCTGCTCGTCGACCAAGCCCGATAAGCGGCTGCAGGGAATCACCAAAGAACTTGATAAGCGGAGCTGCGGTTATAAAAGGCGGATTGAAGCCCTGACAAAATCCACTGAGCATCTGGAGGCAATGGTCAAACGAGCCATTAACTTCGGACTCCGAGCTGACTATGTGTTGATGGACAGCTGGTTTTGTTTCCCGAAGATTCTGGCCGCACTCGGCAAGCATCTGCCGGTGATCTGCATGGCCAAGGATATGCCCACTATCCTGTACCGCCACCAAGGGCAGTGGGTAAGATTGGGGAGATTGTACAGCTTGTTGCGGAAAAAACCTGGTAAGGCGAAAATCTTGACCAGTGTGGTGGTGGAGACCAAAGAGGGGCAACAGGTTAAAATTGTGTTCGTCCGCAACCGCAATAAGAAGCGACAGTGGCTTGGAATTGTCTCCACGGATACCAAGTTGCCGGATGAGGAAATCGTACGAATCTACGGCAAACGCTGGGACATAGAGGTGTTCTTCAAGATGATGAAGCATTACCTGAACCTGGAAAGGGAAACCCAGCTGCGTGACTATGACGGGATGATTGCCCATATCACCATTGCCATGAGCCGGTATATTTTTCTGGCGGTTGAGCAACGTAGTCATGATGATCCTCGGACACTTGGTTCCCTGTTTTTCGCCTGTAGCGATGAGATGAAAGATCTCAGTATTTTCGAGGCATTGCAACGAATACTCAGCATGGCCATGGACAAAATTAGGTCTGCTGGTATTGTGACAGAAGATGTGGCGCTTGCCCTTGTTGATTCAATCATGAACATTGCAATTGATCTGCTGCAAACAGGTCAAAGATTATTTCGTCACAATAACGCTATTACGGGAAGTTAAGTCAAGTCAGAAACTTGAGTTATTATGAAAAGAGACATCACACAGCTCAAAAACAATCCTTTTGAGGCTATCGTCATAGGAGGAGGTATCCATGGTGCCACCGTTTTTCATCAACTTACGGTCAGCGGCTTGCGGGTCGCCCTCATCGAGAAAGATGATTTTGGCGGTGGCACCTCGGCCAACTGCCTGAAAATCCTGCACAGCGGCTTTCGCTATCTGCAGCATCTCAACTTTAAGCGGATCAGGGAATCCATCCGGTCTCGCAAATATTTCATGCGAATGGCCCCACACCTCATCAGGCCGATGCCCTGCATCATGCCGACCTACGGCCTCGGCATCGAGGGCAAACCATTGATGGCGCTCGGCCTCGCCCTCTTCAATATCATCAGCTGCGACCGGAATCAGGGAGCCCCTGTCCCAAATATGGTTGGTCACGGCAGGATACTATCACGGCAGGAATGTCTCGAAATCGCACCGGGTATCAACCCCGAGGGGATGACCGGAGCAGCTCTCTGGCATGATGACATGATCGTCAATACCGAACGCATGACTCTCGCCTACATAAAAGAGGCCATGCGCCACAATGCCGTATGCGCCAACTATCTGAAGGTGGACAAGATTGTCATCACGAACAGACAGGTCGAGGGAGTACAAGTCACCGCCCTGCAGTCCGGCGAGACCTTTGTTGTTAAATCTCCCTTGGTTATTAATGCCGCCGGACCATGGTTGGAAGAAATACAGAGAAAATCCTTACAGTCACCGACCACCAAGGATCTGGCAAAAGGCGTCAATATCGTGGTTGACAAGGCCCTCTTTCCCGGCTACGGGGTGGGGCTTGCCGGCACCTGTGACTATGTCGATCAGGATGCAGCCCTCAAGCGCAGCAAGCGACTGTTCTTTTTCGTTCCCTGGCAGGACAAGACCATTATCGGCACCACCTATAAATACACTGCCAATCAGAATACGGACCGGACAGTCACAGATGACGATATCAATGAGCTTCTCACTGAGGTAAATACAATCTATCCGCCGGCCAGGCTCACGCGAAGGGATGTTATCTTTTGCCATTCCGGACTTGTGCCGGCACACCGGCCACAGACCCAGGATCGCGGCAAGGTAGCGCCCCAATTAATCAAACATTCACAGGTCATTGACCATGAACGACATGACGGAGTTCGGGGCCTCTTGACCATCGAGGGCGTGAAATACACCACTGCCCCGGCTATCGCCGTTGAAGTTGGACAGATACTCGTCGCCAAAAATTTCATTTTAAAAGACAAAAAAATCGACAGGCGCTGCTCCGCAATCGATCATCCCCACTCTTTTGCCGAGCAGAAATTGATTGACACCTACGGACAGCGTTTTCCGCATATCGAACAGGTATATGGCACCGATTCTATTGAAATCTTCAAAATCATGGCTGAGGATGAAACGACGATGGGCAACATCCGGGTTAAGCCCCCTCTGCTCAGGGCTGAGGTCATTTATAGCGTGCGTGAAGAAATGGCCATGAAGCTGACTGATGTCGTCCTGCGGCGGACTGATATCGGTACCAATGGCTGCCCGACTCGCCTGGAATTGCGAGAGATAGCCGGGATCATGGCCAATGAGATAGGATGGAATGCAGCAACCATCGACCGTGAGGTTGACAGTATCTTCAGATGCTATCGTTAATATATGTAGGCAAGCATTTGTTACAATGCAACTTTCATCCCCAAACCCCGGCAATCTGCTCCCCACATTGCGGACAACTGCCATCAACAATTCTGTTTTCTACGATTCTAAATCCCAGACGGTTAACCAACCGGGCCTGACACGACGGACACACGGTATTTTCTCCTCCTAAGCCAGAAACATTGCCTTCATAAACATACCTGAGTCCGGCCTTCAGTCCAATCTCTCGCGCCTTCTGCAGAGACGCCGCCGACGTGGCCGGCCTGTCGGTCAACTTATAGGTGGGATAAAAAGCGGTCACATGCCAGGGCATGGACGGATCAACAGAGAGTATAAATTCAGCAATTTCAGTCAATTCTGCATCACTATCATTGAGGCCGGGAAT
>JAUYSF010000004.1 GCA_030696435.1 Desulfoprunum sp.
CGAAGCAGGAACTCTTTGGCGGCAAGCTTGCCCTGATTAGGCCAATGGCCTATCTTGAAAAGCATGAGGTGGTGGAGATTGCTGAGAGAATCGGCCTTGTGGCGGTGGATAATCTCTGTCCGTTGGCCGGCAATACCCGCAGGGAAAAGGTGCGGCAAATCCTCGCCGAGATTTATGAGAAGGAGCCGGAGGCGAAATCCTCGATCTTTGCTTCACTTCGTAATGTGCGTGAGGGGTATCTCCTATGAAAACCTCTGTTGATTGCCTGCCCTGCTTTCTCAGACAGGCTCTGCAGGTGGCCAGGGTGTGTTCGGCTCCGGCCGATAGACAATCTGCCGTGGTTACTGCGGTAGCCGCCCTGTTGCCGGACCTCGATATGACAATGACACCGCCGGCCAATGCGATCAGAGTGTATGCCACCATAGCAAAGGTTACCGGCTGTCCCGATCCGTACCTGGAGGTCAAGAAGAAGAGCAACGAGGTGGCCCTGCAAATCCTTCCCCTGCTTAGAGATGAGGTGCGCCGGGCTGATATGCCGCTCTCGGCGGCGCTGCGGTTTGCCATCGCCGGTAATATCATCGACTACGGGGCCTCGGAGAACTTTGATATCGAGGCGGCCTTTGCCAGGTGTCGAACTGCGCTCCCGGTCATCGATCACACCGGGCTGTTTCTGGCAAGGATTGCAGGTTTGCACAAGCATGCCAAAGTCCTCTACCTTGCGGATAATTGCGGCGAGATTGTGTATGATCTTCTCGTTCTCGAATGTCTGGCGAAATATGGTCTTGAGCTGACCGTAGCGGTAAAGAGCGGACCGATCATTAACGACGCCCTCGCAGAAGATGCCATGGCCTGCGGCCTCGGGCAGTACGCCACCATTATCGCCAATGGCACAGCCTGTCCCGGCACGCCTCTGCCGGACTGTTCGCCCGATTTTCTCCGCTGTTTTGCCGAGGCTGATCTGGTGATCTCCAAGGGGCAGGGTAATTTCGAGACCCTCTCAGAAGTGGAAAGGGAAATCTTCTTTCTTTTGACGGTAAAATGCCCCGTCGTCGGGCGGCATATCGCCGATCTGACGGGTAAAAATATTGCAGATCTACCCGGTAAGGGGGAGATGGTCGTCTACTCTTCCGGGAATCTTTCAATTTAAAACGGTGAGACTATGCATCTGAGAATCAATACGCTGCTCAACCAGCCGCCAACCGGGGAAAAGGTCGAGGTTGCCGGTTGGATACGGACGAGAAGAGATACCGGCGGATTTTCCTTTCTTGAGGTCAATGACGGGTCGTGTCTGGCGAATATTCAGGTTATCGCGGACAAGGATCTTGTGAATTATGAGCAGGATATCAAACGATTGACCACCGGCTGCAGTGTTCGGATCGAGGGGACCCTCCAGGCCTCTCCGGCCAAAGGACAGGCGGTGGAGCTGCTGGCTGGCCGGGTTGAGGTTGTCGGCTGGGCCGATCCGGAAACCTATCCCCTACAAAAGAAGAGACATTCTTTTGAATTCCTGCGGGAAATCACCCACCTTCGGCCCCGCACCAATGCCCTGGGGGCCGTGGCCCGGGTCCGTTCTCGTCTCTCCTTTGCCGTGCACACATTCTTCCAGAAACGCGGTTTTATACAGGTACACACCCCGATCATCACGACCAGTGACTGTGAAGGGGCGGGCGAGATGTTCCAGGTGTCGACCACACGGCCGCACGGAGGAGCCGGTAAAGCAGAGGCAGCAGAGGAATTCTTCGGACGCCGGGCCGGGCTCACCGTCAGCGGCCAGTTGCAGGCCGAGGTCTATGCCCTGGCCATGGGCGACGTTTACACCTTTGGACCCACTTTCCGGGCTGAAAATTCCAATACCAGCAGGCATCTGGCCGAGTTCTGGATGATCGAGCCGGAGATGGCTTTCTGCGATCTACGCGGCAACATGCGCCTCGCTGAAGAGATGCTGAAGTACTGTCTGACCGATGTCATGGACAACTGCGCCGAGGATATGGAGCTCTTTGACCGCTTTATTGAAAAAGGTCTGCTGGAAAAACTCCGCGGCGTCACCGGCCAGGACTTCGCCCATATCACCTACACCGAGGCCGTTGAGAGACTGCAGGGCTGTGGAAAGACCTTTGAGTTTGCCGTACAGTGGGGTATAGACCTGCAGTCGGAGCACGAGCGCTATCTCAGCGAGGAGGTCTATAAGCGGCCGCTGATCGTCACGGATTACCCGGCCGCCATCAAGCCCTTTTATATGCGGGTGAACGATGACGGTAAGACCGTGGCAGCTATGGATATCCTGGTGCCGGGTATTGGTGAGATCGTCGGGGGCAGCCAGCGTGAAGAGCGTTATGACGTCCTTGAGGCCAGGATGCGTGCCGCCGGTATCGATCCTGCGGAGTATAGCTGGTACCTCGATCTGCGCCGCTACGGTTCGGTGCCACATGCCGGATTTGGTCTGGGGTTTGAGCGGCTCGTCCAATTTGTGACCGGTATGGCCAATATCAGAGAGGTGATTCCCTTCCCGCGGACACCTGGATTTGCCCCCTGTTGACAAAGAGTGCATCGGTACTGCTGAAAAGATATTTCTGAAGAGAGGCAAGGGTGAGTAAAGGACCTGGCGTACAGAAGATGTTTGATGCCATCGCCGGCCGCTATGATCTGATGAACCGGGTGATGACCCTGGGACAGGATCAGCGCTGGCGGCGGTTTGTCGTGCAGAAGGCGGCAGATCCCGGTAAAGGGTGGGCACTTGACCTGGCCACCGGCACGGGCGATATCGCCGCCCTGTTGCAGCAATCCTATCCCGAAGCTCGGGTGGTCGGGGCTGATTTCTCCCGAAACATGCTGGAGGAGGCCCGAAAACGCTTCAGCAATTCGCCTATCCACTGGCAGGCCTGCGATGCCAACGCCCTGCCATTTGCCGATAACTCTTTTGAGTCGGTGACGTTTGGCTATCTCTTGCGCAACGTTGATGACAGTCTGCGGGTGCTGCAGGAGGTTCGGCGTGTCCTGAGGCCTGGTGGTCGGGTGGTCTGTCTCGACACCACTCCGCCGGCCAGGAATATGCTCTTGCCCTTTGTCCGTTTCTATTTCCGTTTCGGCATTCCCTTTATGGGACGGCTTATCGCCCAAGATGAGGCCGCATATAGTTATCTTACCGGCTCAACTATGGATTTTCATACGGCAGAAGAGCTCGCCCTCCTGTTTCAAAAAGCGGGATTCTCGGAGATCGGCTTTCGCAAGTTCATGTTGGGGACTATCGGAATTCATTGGGGGAAAAAATCATGAACAGTGAGGTATTGCTTGAACCTTTCAATATCCCAGAATTTGACCCGCCCACCACCCTCTTCCAGGTCCTGACCACCAGCACGGCGCGCTTCAGGGAGAATATTGCCTATATATATAATGCCGGCGAGGAAGAGTGTCAGGTGACCTACGGTAAGGTCTTCGAGGACGTCCTGCTGCTGTCACGGGCCTTCCGCCGGCGTGGTATCGCCAAGGGTGACCGGGTGGTGCTGCTCTCAGACAACCGGTATGCCTGGATGGTGACGGATCTCGCCATTATGTCTCTCGGTGCCGTGATTGTGCCCCGCGGCTCGGATACCCCGGCGCCCGAGCTTGAATATATCGTCGAGCAGTCGGGCAGCAGCTTTATCGTGCTTGAAACCGGCGAACTTCTTGAAGAGCACGGTGAGTATCTTAAAAAATGTAAACAACTAAAAGATATCTTTGTGATAACCGGGCCGGAGAGGAATTCTCTCTTTGGCAACACCTACTCCTATGCCGATCTGCTGGCCGACCG
>JAUYSF010000084.1 GCA_030696435.1 Desulfoprunum sp.
TGTACTCGAGCATGGTCATGCTCAAATCGCCCTGGCCCAGCTGATTGCCCATGGACTCAGCGGAACCGAAGCCGGAGGAGGCGATGGCGCCGATCATTTCAGCATCTATACCGGCGCGGGCGAGACTGTCGAGCAGAAAACAGTCGCGACCGACCAGGCACGCTGTGTGAACGCCTTCGATATTAGTAAATTCAGCCAGGATTTTTTGAATATTGGTCATGTCAAGGTCCTCTGTTAATGTTGGTTCGTTGGGTGGGTTACCTGTTCTGGTTTCACGGTTACCTGAATTTTTTTGTGCCTGGGTGCCGGCGGATTCAGGTGCCGGTTTGTCCGTTTCGGTCGGAGTGGCTGCTCCTGTAACGGATGCCAGGATGTCACTGTCCAGATCTTCGAGGGCTGCCGCTGCTCCCAGGCCTTTTTCTTCCTCTTCTTCATCCTCATCGGATTTGAGGGCAACTTCAAAGAGCAGGGCCTCAAGTCCTTTTTTGATGCTCACAATGGGAGGTTCAACACCCCTGATATTCTGGAGGGTGCCACCCTGAAAACCAAGGATAGTGAAGAAGGCCTTTTCGCCGCTCTCATTGTCGCACATAGCATGGACAACTTCACCATTTTTGAAAAATATCATGCCCTCATGATCGGTGGTCGTCACTTTCAGGGCCGCCGTCGCTCGTGACAGGCCGTTAAACTGGACAATGTCCATGAGTTCAATCCCGTCGACCGTTCCTTGAAAGCCTTCGTTCTCTTTGAGCACCTGGCCAACGGTCCTGCGCATATCGTTGATGTCGAAGGGTTTCTCGATAAAGCGCAGGCTGCCGCTCAACATCGCTTCATTCTTGTAGGCATTTGAAGGATATGCCGTCATGATGATAACCCCTGTCTGGGGATAGCGATTGTTGATTTCAATGAGCAGGTCAAGGCCGTTCATGCCCGGCATATTGATGTCGGTAATCACCAGATTGACATTCTTGTCACTCAGAACGGCCAGGGCCTCTTCACCCGACTTGGCCGCCAGGATTTCCACATCCTGCATCCCTTTGTTGAGGTTTCTCTGCAACATCCAGAGCATATCCTCTTCGTCATCAACTACCAGTACTCTTTTCATCGTCTCTCCTCGTTGGCCCGCCTCAGCTGCACTGCGGTAGGTAAGAATGAACGGAATGGGTATTGCTCGAATTTGCACCATCTATCGGCATATTGAGTTGACTCAGATAAAGATTTTGCAAAAGAGATGCCAGAAGAGAGTTTTGTGTGGAGGTAAGTTAGTATCTTGAAAATATAGATGAAAATATAAGGAGCTTGCGTTGCAGGCTTTTCCTCAGCAGATTTATCTGATCAGATTTTGATCACATGGTCAGAATCTGATCAGATTGCATCTTCTCCCTCAGGGTTGTGCGGGAAATGCCAAGGAGGCGCGCTGCCTTAGATTTGTTGTTGTTGGTGAGATTGAGAATCTTCTCGATGTACTGCCTTTCCATCTCGCGGAGGGTGACAATCTCTGGGTTTTTGCTTGGGGGAGGCGGGGCTGACGGGGTGTTGAGCCCGTTCAGGGTGAGCCAGCCTGTGCGGCAGAAAATGACCTCGCGTTCAATGAGATTGCGCAGTTCCCTGATATTCCCCTGCCAGTCGTGCCGCAGCATTTCACGACAGGCATCGGGGGTGAAGCCGCTGATCTCTTTTTTGAGCTCTTTTTTGAGAGTGTGGAGAAAATAGTTGGCGAGGAGTAGGACGTCTTCTCCTCTGTCCCGTAGAGGAGGCAGAATGATGGGGATGACATTGAGACGATAGAAGAGATCTTCCCTGAACGAAGCCCTGTCTATCTCTTCCTCAATATTGGCGTTTGTCGCGGCGATGATGCGCAGGTGCACCTTGATGTCTTTAATTCCGCCAACTTTACGAATAGTCGTCTCTTCAATGAGGCGGAGGAGCTTGGGCTGGAGGGAGATCGGCAGATTGCCGATCTCGTCAAGAAAAAGGGTGCCGCCATTGGCAACTTCCACGAGACCTTTCTTGTCGCCTTTGGCATCGGTGAAGGCCCCTTTGTCGTAGCCGAAGAGCTCTGATTCTATAAGATTCGCCGAGAGGGTGCCGCAATCCACCTTGACGAAGACCCCGCTTTGTCGATTGCGGCTGTCGTGCACGGCGCGGGCCACCAGTTCCTTACCTGTGCCGGTCTCTCCCGTCACCAAGACCGGGGAGCCGACCTCAGAGGCCATCAGAATAGTCTCTTTGACCCGGCGCATTGCCTCGCAATTCCCGATGATACGGTCGAGTCCTATCTCTTGGGCCTCCAGAAGGGCCTTCTTTCCCATCAGTCGGGACTGCATGATGCGGTGAAGCGTTGACTTGAATTCTATGATATCGAAAGGTTTGACGATATAGTCCACGGCCCCGGCCCGCAGGGAGTCAACAGCTGTTTTGGCGTCATTGATCCCCGTGAGCATGACAATATCGGTATCCGGGGTGATTTCTTTGAGTCTGCCGATCAGGCTGATGCCATATGCATCGGGGAGACCGATATCGAGAAAGATCAGATCAATGATGGAAGAACAAGCAAATTCAAGCGCTTCGGCGGCGTTTGCGGCGGTGGAGACACTGTAGCCTTCCTTTTTAACAAGATTTGCCAGCGAAAAACGCAGGTCCTCCATATCGTCAACAATGAGTACGGCGCCCATTAGCCTTCCGTCAGAAAAAACATGATAAAGGTTGTGCCCCTGCCTTCGCTGCTCTCGACGACGATAGCAGCATCATTTTCTCGCAGGGTCCTGTAGACGATCGACAGCCCGAGCCCTGTCCCGCTGCTCTTGGTGGTAAAGAAGGGTTCAAATATTTTCTCGACGGTCTCTGCCGACATGCCCGTGCCATTGTCGGAAAAGTGCACCACAATGTACTGGCGGTCGAGCAAGAGTCCGGGAAACTTTTTCTTGTACATCGGATATTTATTTCTTGCGAGCACCTTGGCGGAGATCTCGATCCGGCCCTGCTCGCGGATGGCATCGATGGCATTGAGCATGAGATTGAGAAAAACCTGCTGCAGCTGATTGGGATCAGCAATGATGGCTGGAAGTTTATTGTTGTAGTCATCGATCAGGTCGATATGCCGTTGCATCAACTTGTTATGGATGAGAGGCAGGGTCTCGGAAAGGATGGCGGCAAGTGAGGTCGGGCGTTTATTCGGCACCACCGGCCGGGCGTAGGAGAAAAATTCCGAGAGCAGCTCATTGAGGCGGTCGACCTGTCTGATGATTCTTCGGGAACACTCGAGTTGTTCTTCATTGTCCTCGGCATTTTCTTCAATGGACTGGGCCATGATTTTGATGCCGGCGAGGGGGTTGCGCACCTCATGGGCCACGGCCGAGGCAATTTCAGCTACGGTGGAGAGCCGGTTCATCTTTTCCATTTCTTTGCGTACATATTTCAGCTCGGAGATGTCACTGAGCGAGATGATCAGGCCCACCTGGCTGCCTCTGGCATCTTCCCGCGGCACTGCCGAAAAACTGATAATTTTCTGCTCGCCGGTTGTTGTGGTGAGGAGCATTTCTTTTTCGGTGCGGGCAGCGGGGATATTTCTGCTCTCCAGCATCTGTCCCGCGGCATCCTTGCCGATGATATCCGAGAGCATCTGGCCATCAAGGACTGTCGAGAAGGGGATGAGGATTGACTGAGCAATAGCATTGCTTTTGAGGATATGGCCGTGCAGGTCGGTCACTAAGAGACCGTGATTGAGGCCCTGGATGATCGATTCCGAGAATTTCTTTTCTTCCCGCAGATTGATAATCGAATTCCTTAGATCATTGACCAGGTTGATAAGCTGCTGGTCCATGCGCTGGTTTTCAATGACCGTGGCGAGGATGTTGGCAATGGCCTCAAGGAGTTGCTCGGTCTCATGAGATGGCTGGTGGTGCTCTGTGACATAGATGGCCATGATCCCGATGGCACCCTCATCCCGGATGATGGGGGCGCAATAGTGGCCACAGGGCTGTGTGGCGACGAATCCGGATGCCGAGAGGGCAGGGGCCTTGGCGAAAAACTGGATCTTACCCTTTTGGGCGGCCTGGCCACAGTGGCAGAGGCCGAAACGTACTGCATTGCAGGCAATGGTCTGGTTTTCTGAAAAGCCCCTGGCGGCCTTGAGGAGGAGCAACTCCGAATCCTGTTCAACAAGAAAGATGGCGGCTTGATGGCTGAAATCGAAGCCCTGGAGGGCGATGAGGTAGTCAAGGACGTGTTCAAGCTGGTCCTTGAGCTGAGAGGGCTCAAGGGAAATCTTAAGGATATCGTTGATGATTTCCTGGTGATGTTTTACCGGCGCATGCTGGGGCATGGACTGTTCCTCTTGTCTCGTATCGGCCATACGCCTCTTTGTGGTACATACAGGCAGTCTGCCTGAGCTCGGAAACCTTGGAAAACCAGCCTGAAAGCCAGGCCGGGATGAAGATCCCGCAGGCCTAGGATGCGGAAAAGCAAGCAAAAATGACCATACATTCATCGGCGTCCTCTTGTCAATTACGAAACCGGAGCAACCGCTGCGGTGAGTATGGGGCATTTCTCGTTATTCCGGCGGAAAAGAGGCTTCGCCACTGTCATTTATGGTTATTAATGGTTTGAATTGGCTAATTGTGGCTCTTGTGTTGACAGAAATTTTGCAGATGAATACATCATCACCCTGGCATTGTTTAAACTGCAACCCTTGAAGGTGGAGGCCGAAGACAAGAAATGACCGTGCCCAAAGAGAAGAAATATCTAACAACCAAAGAAGTAGCACAACTGCTCAATATTAATGAGAAGATGGTCTACTCATTAGTGAACGACAAGGGACTGCCGGCCACCAAGGTAACCGGCAAATGGTTGTTTCCCAGGCGTCTGGTCGAGGTATGGCTCGATACCCATGTCCTCAATTTTAAGAGAACGGGTGTTGAGCGTTCTGCCGAGGAAGGTATTCTGCTCATGGCAGGGAGTGATGATCTGCTGCTGCAGAAGGCCCTTTCTCTGTTCTATAAAGAAGGCCTTGGCACCGTATTTTTTGCAAATCTTGGCAGCATGGGAGGACTGACTTCCCTAAGAAGGGGGCTCTGTCATATCGGGACCTGCCATCTGCTGCAGGACGACGATGAGGAATACAATTTTGACTTTGCCGATGATGAAATGGAACTGGCCCCTGTCTTTGTCAATTTCAGCAAACGCGAGCAGGGGATTCTCCTGCAGAAGGGCAATCCCAAGGGCATAACCTGTATCGCCGATCTGGCAAAAAAAGGGGTGCGCATCGTCAACAGACAATTGGGGACAGGGACCCGGTTGCTGCTTGACTATGAGATAGCCCGTTCCGAGATCTCTTCGGATGCCATTGACGGATACCGCCGGGAAGTCGGTCGGCACATGGAGGCGGGTCTGGAGGTTCTGGCCGGTCGGGCCGATGCCGCGCCTGCCATCAGGGCGGTGGCAGGTCTTCTGAATCTGGATTTTCTGCCGCTGCGCTGGGAGCGTTATGACCTGCTCATAGCCAGGGAGCGCTTCTTTGAAAAAGGGATTCAGGATTTCATCAGTCTTCTGCACGGAAAAGCATTCAAAGAACTCGCTGCCTCGTTTGAGGGCTACGATATTTCATTCTGCGGTAAAATGTTGTTTCCCAATAATCTCAAAGAAAAGGAGTAGATCATGACACGACGCACAATCGCAATGATGGGAGCTTGCTTGTTGATCAGTTCATTTTTTGGCACTGCCATGGCAGAGGACAAGGTGTTGACCATGTCCACCACCACCAGTACCGAGTCGTCGGGCCTGCTCGATGTGCTTCTGCCGGAATTCAAAAAGGATACCGGTATCGCGGTCAAGGTCCTGGCCAAGGGAACAGGAGCGGCACTGAAGGATGGGCAGGATGGCAATGTCGATGTTGTTTTTGTCCACGCCTTGAAAAAAGAGCAAGAGTTTGTCGAGAAGGGTTTTGGTACCAAGCGCTATGCCGTCATGCATAACGATTTTGTCCTCATTGGGCCGCCGGCGGATCCAGCAGGCATCAAAGGGGTAAAGGATTCGGTTGCCGCCCTGGAAAAGATCGCCGCGAGCAAGGCCCCCTTCATCTCCCGGGGTGATGACAGCGGCACCCACACCAAGGAGCAGTCGATCTGGGCGAAAACCTCTTTGAAACTGGTGGAGACGAGCCAGAGTCTGGTCATCGAAGGTAAAGAAACCAAGGTCGTTTCAAAGAGACCGGAAAACTCGGATGCATGGTACTATTCGATTGGCCAGGGCATGGGCAAGACCATCACCTTTGCCGACGAGAAAAATGGCTATACCATCGCCGACCGTGGTACCTATATCGCTTACAAGTGGGGCAAGAAGCCGGCTGTCGATCTGGAAGTGCTCTGTGAAGGAGATGCTTCGCTGGCCAATCCCTACGGTGTGATCCCGGTCAATCCGAAAAAATTTCCCCATGTCAAGTACGATCTGGCCCAGCAATTTGCCGACTGGCTGGTTTCTCCCCGTGGGCAGAAGGTCATTGCCGATTTCAAGGTTCAAGGGAAACAACTGTTTTTTCCGGATGCGATCAAATAGCATCACGTAAACGGAGAGTGGCAGGGAGGGGGGAAATGTGTTGGATATTTCTCCCCTTTTTTATGCGGGAAATTATCGGAATGGGAAGTTGAACGATGCCTTTTCTGCTATCATCTCTTCAATAATCTTCGATTGGACAAGGGTATGGAACTCTTACGAGACAGCATGCTGTCGGCTGTTATGCTACTGATTCAATTCGACCCGGAACTGCTCTTCATCGTCTGGGTATCCCTTAAGGTCAGCGGTCTCTCGACCCTCATTGCTGCAGTCGTCGGCATTCCCGCCGGTCTGCTGCTCGCCCAGGCCGTTTTTCCGGGCAAGCGCTTTGTCCTCACCTGTCTCAATACCCTTCTGGCCCTGCCCACCGTGGTCATCGGCCTGGTCGTCTATGCCTTTATCTCCCGGCGGGGAACATTCGGCGCGTTCGGTCTGCTGTACACCCAGGAGGCCATAATTATCGGCCAGGTCATCCTCATCGTGCCGTTGGTGACGAGCCTGACCATTGCTGCCGTGAGCAAGCTCGACGAGCGCTACCGTCTGTCGGCCATGACCCTTGGGGCCGACAGATACCAGACGGCCCTGGTAATCTTCAAAGAGGCCAGGTTTGGTATTGTCGCCGCGGTAGTCGCCGCTTTCGGTCGGGTGATCGCCGAGGTGGGGATCGGCATGATGCTCGGCGGCAACGCCAAGGGCTTCACCCGGACCATGACCACCGCCATGGCCCTGGAATATGACAAGGGGGAGTATGTCCTCGCCGTCGCCCTGGGCGTCGTCCTGATGTGCATTGCCTTCGGGGTGAACCTGCTTTTCCATTTTTTCCAGGGAAGGACCAGGACAGATGCTGTATGAATTGACCGGCCTGGAAAAGGTCCTTGGTGGTCGTAAAATTTTTGATATTTCGAGACTTTCGATCCGCTCCGGGCGTATTTACTCCCTCACCGGACCGAATGGCGCCGGTAAGACGACTCTTCTGAAGATCCTCGCTTTTCTCGACCGGCCGAGCGCTGGCGAGATACGTTTTTGTACGAAAAAGGTCGTGCAGGTTGAAGGCGAACTGCTCGCTCTGCGGCGACAGGTGGTGATGGTCGACCAGTCGCCCCTGCTTTTTACTGGAACGGTAGCCGATAATGTCGAGTTTGGTCTGAAGATACGCAAGATGCCGGCCCCCCAACGACAAAAGAGGGTGATCGAGGCCCTCGAACAGGTTGGCATGGAGAAATTCGTCCGGGCCGAGGCCGACAGGCTCTCAGGCGGTGAAACCAAGCGGGTGGCCCTGGCCCGCGCCTTGGCCATACGACCGAAGGTGCTGCTCTGCGACGAGCCGACCGCCAATGTCGACAGTGAAAACCAGAAGATCATCCTTGATATCCTGGCGGGTATCAACCGGCAGGAGAAGACCTCGATCATATTCTCCACCCATTACCAGTCGCTGGAACAGCAACTGGCCCATAACTGTCTGCACCTGCAGCATGGGCATATCAGCGAGAGTCAGGTCGATAACGTCTTTCAGGCCGAATTGATCGAGCGCGGGCCTCAGCGAACCGCCTGTCGACTGGCGGCGAAGTTGACCATCGACCTGCCATCTCAGCTCGCACCGGCGGAGCCGGTGTTCAACCTGAGGATCGACCAGGAGAAGATCCTGCTCCCCGAAGAAAACGGCGGCGATGAGCCCGGCAGTCTGGTTGAGGGCCGGGTGATCCGGACGGGAGAGGAGGATGGCGGCATCAGGGTGAATCTGGATGCGGGCATCGACCTGACCTTCCGCCTCTCCCGCGAGGCCTACCAGCGCAGGTCGATTCTGGTGGGAGAACGGATCACAGTGCTGATCCCTGACAGTGCAGTGCGCTGTATCCCAAATGATTGTTGATCCATGCTGTGGTAAATCAGGCGAGTCGCTCGTTTTCTCCTAATTCCTGAGCGTTGCTTGCAGGCGCTTGGGTTGGAGGAGGAGGTCGAGGGCGTCGCGGATATCGGTGCAGAGCAGATCGGCGGCGAGGAGGGCCGCAGTGCAGGCCCCTTCACTGCCGAGGAGGCCGATACCGAGGGCCGCACCTTGCAGCATGAGGCGATCATTTCGACCGTTGCCGATGGCGATGACCCTTTGCGGGTCGAGTGTGGAGATGGCATGCAGCTTGGCCATATCCTGTTCTTCGGCTGGGATGATCGACAGGCTGCAGGGCAGGCCCGCCAGTTTTTCGGCCACTGTGCCGTGGGTGTCGGCGGTGATGACATGGATCTGCAGCAGGCCTGCCAGTTTGATGAGGCGTTCAGGCACCCCGGCGATTACCTCGCCATCAATGGCGATGGTACCGTTAAAATCAAGGGCCAGATGTGAGAGCTGCAGGGTCTGCCCGCCTGGGATATCGATTGTCAACATGGAGAATACACCATTATTTTTCAATTATGCCTGCGGCAGAAGTCCGACTGTTCTCAAGTTCAGACTGCTTCAGTCATCAGCAACACGGCGACAACCAGGGCAAGTAATACCCTGTAATAGCCAAAGATCGCCAGGCCGTGCCGGTTCAGGTAGGCAACCATCCATTTGATCGCAATGACCGCGGAGAAAAAGGCAAAGATCAGACCGACGCCCAGGGACAGGATGTCAAAGGTCTGGAGCATTTCCTGTCCGTGCTTGAGAGCGTCATAGGCCGTCGCCGCTCCCAGTGTCAGGAGCCCCAGAAGAAAGCTGAACTCCACCGCTGCCGGGAGTGACATGCCCACCACCAAACCTCCCACGATCGTTATAAGGCTACGACTCACACCCGGCCACATGGCGATGCATTGGGCGATGCCGATGACAAGGGCCATCTTCCAGGTAATCTCCTCCAGAGACAGACCGATCCGGGCCTTGCCCGTTTTCCCCTGATTCCGCCAGTGCACAATCAGGATCAGCACACCGCCGACAAGCCAGGCGGCCACCACAGGCCAGGGACCGAACAGCCAGGCCTTGATTGTCTTGTTGAACAACAGGCCGATCACAGCTGCCGGCAGAAAACCGATTGAGATATTGATAAACAGCTGTCGGCCAACCGGGTCTCGGCCCAGAATTCCCGAGAGCATCTGTTGGACCCGCCGGAAGTAGAGTCCGAGCACAGCGATGATGGCGCCGGCCTGGATACAGATGGTGTAAGCGTCGGTGGCATCTCGTGTGCGCTGTTTTTGTTCGGCCGAGATAAAGGTTTCGTCGCCGATACCCATGATGCGTTCAGCGAGGAGGAGGTGGCCGGTGGAGCTGACCGGCAGGTATTCGGTCAGGCCTTCGACGACCCCGAGAATTGCCGCCTGGCCGATGGTCATGGTCTGCTGATGCTGTGGGGCGGGCTTTGCCGGCTCAGTGTCTGCGGTATGGGCCGGAGA
>JAUYSF010000088.1 GCA_030696435.1 Desulfoprunum sp.
CGGCGACCATCTGGGCATGGCTGCGAACCCCGCCCTTGCCGTCACGCATCCCTCCTGCCAGCAACTCACAGGCCGCCTTGATGGCCCGGCCGATGACCACCTGCGAGCGGCTGCCGCCGGCGGGACCGCCGTTCGGGCAGACGCTGGTGTCATTGAGCACCAGTTTGATCCGTTCCGGACCGACGCCGACCTTGTACAGGGTCTCCTGGGCAGTGGCCAGCGCCCCCATATCCGCACCCTGGCCGTGATCATGCCAGGTCGTGTAGATCGTCACCGTGTCGTCGGCATTGATCTGGGCATCGACCTCGGCGCTATCCGGGCCGTCAAGGCCACTGCCGTAGACACCGAGCGAGATGCCGACCCCGTGCTTGACCTCAGCGGTCGAGGCGGCTTTGGCCTTGATCAGAGCGGCCTGGTACTTGGGACGCAAGATGTCAAGGAGCTCCGGCAGGGTATAGACCTCCGGGTCCTGACCATTGGGGGTGGTCGATCCCTTTCTATAGACGTTCTTGTAGCGCAACTCTAGGGGATCGATACCGAGTTTTTCGGCCAGCTGATCCATTAATACCTCTGAGGCGAATTCCGACTGCGGTGAACCATAGGCCCGGAAGGCGGAACCCCAAGAGTGGTTAGTACAGACGGTGCGGCCAATACCCCGGATGCTGGCGATATCATACCCCGCCCCGATAAACTGGGCACCGCGCAGGGTCAGCAGGTCGCCGAATTCCGAATAGGGGCCGTGATCAACGGACCAATCCGACTCCATGCCGAGCAGTTTACCTTCTTTGTCGGCAGCCAGACGCAGATTGATGAAGAAGGGCGAACGCTTGCCGGTGTAGGTCTGTTGCTGGAAATAGTCATAACCGAGGAAGACCGGACGGCCGGTGGCCAGAGCTGCGGCGCCGACCAGGGCCTCCATCGTCGGGCTGAATTTATAGCCGAAGGTGCCGCCGGCAGGGTTCTGCACCATCACCAGATTGTCCGGCTCGACCCCGAGACCAGGGGCAATCATATAGAGATGGAGATGCAGGCCAATCGACTTGGAGTGGATAACCAGCTTGCCGGCGTCGTTGATGTAGGCGAATCCGACATCGGGTTCGATCGGCATGTGCGGCTGGCGACCGACATAGTAGTCGCCTTCAACCACCGTATGGGCACCACTGAAAACCGGCGCAGTCTCGCTGCCTTTGACGATCCGTTGCTCGAAATAGACATTAGGGGTGCCGGGATGGATCTCGATGGCATCCTCGGCCATGGCGGCCGGGGCGCTCATGTAACTCGGCAGTTCTTCAAGTTGGACCTTGACCTTGTCCGCCGCCGCCCTGGCGTTTTTGACGGTATCGGCACAGACAATGGCCATCGCGTCACCGAACTGGAAGACCTTCTCGTCACAGAGGATCGGTCGATCCCAGCCGTCGCCCTTGTTGGTCGGGAAGGTGATGAGGCCGGTGATGCGGTTTTTGCCCTTGATATCCTTACTGGTGACGATCTTATAGACACCCGGCATTTTCTCGGCCTCGCTGGTGTCGATCGAGAGGATTTTCGCATGGGAGACCTTGGCCTGGACCAGGGCGAGCTGCAGGGTTTCTTCGGGCATCTTCAGCCCCAGATCAGCGCCGAAATCGCAGGTGCCGGTGACCTTGGCGATGGCCGAAGGCCGGGGATACCTGGTACCCCAGATGCGGCCGTCGGCCGGAATCTTGAAGGTCAGATCATCCATCGTCATCTCGCCGCGCAGGACCTTGGCCGCATCCATGACGGCGTCGACCAGTTGCTTGTAACCGGTACAGCGGCAGGCATTGCGGTGTTTATGGAACCACTCGCGTACTTCATCGCGAGTTGGGCTGAGATTGGTGTCGAGCAGGCCCTTGGCCGAGACGATAAAACCTGGCGAACAGAAACCGCACTGAGCACCACCATGGGCGATCCAGGCCATCTGCAGCGGGTGCAGGCAGTCGGGGGTGCCGATGCCCTCGATCGTGGTAATCTTGGCGCCGTCGGCGATCCGTTTCATCTTCGTTGCACAGGAGCGTATCACCTGCCCGTCCATGATGACACTGCAGGCCCCGCACTGGCCTTGGCCGCAACCGACCTTGGTGCCGGTCATGGTCAGATTCCCCCTGATGACGCTGGCCAGAGAGCTCTCCGCGTCGACAACCAGATGTTTGACAACCCCGTTCACTACGATTTCTTTTTTGATCATGCCCATCCTCCTTCAATATACGGTCAGAATAGAACACACATTCCCGAGATGGATCATTGTCGGATCCAAACCTCAGACAAGTAATTCGTCCATGACTCCTGCGCGATAATGTCCATAAAATTTAAGCGGAGCTTTCCCACATACCTCGAAAATATGAGATTATCCGTCCATGCCGGCAATGTCAAAAGTATTTGTAATAACTAAGATAAATATGAAATGAACTGACCTGTACCAACCAAGAGTAACAGCGGCATGCTACAAACAGGGTAGTTTTACTGTCGCGCGATTTTTCAGCGCTGATAGCTGATACCGCTGGTCCACCTGAGTACGGCGAGGAGCCGCACAGCCTAGCCGACGAAGTTAACGCTTGATTTGGAAATGGAATAAGGAGAAAACGCGGACAATTTACGTCACACGTTGAGAGGAGGCTTGGCCAAACGAATACAGACAGGCAGGCTGCTTCGGGAGCTGTTTGAGCATGAACTGGAGCCAGGAGGATGTATCGGCAGTGAATGAACTCTGTAGAGAAAAAACGCGGCCTGATCCCCGTCTTCTCCTCATGCCCTATTTCGGGCAGTTCTCCCGGTGCCAGGAGATGCCGGCTTCAATCGCTTTCATGTTGATATTCACCAGATTCTTGCGTTTTATCGAGAGCGGGATGACCTTCTGTAATGTCTCCAGGGTGATTGCCCCCGAAACCAGGGCGTAGACGGTAAGAAGTATCACGTTGGCAACCTGAACGGCACCGATGCTGTTGGCCATGTCAGT
>JAUYSF010000155.1 GCA_030696435.1 Desulfoprunum sp.
TACAAAAAAGGAGGCAGGAAGGCAAAAGAATTAGAAATGGTCTGCCTCTGCGGCTCATGCGAGTTTAGGTGTCATTGCCCAGCTATCTGTTTGAGGGTATATATTGCCTCAAGTGCTTGGCGGGGAGAAAGGTCGTCGACGGATAGGCTGTGTAAAAGTTCCCGCAAAGGATCAACTTTTGACTGGAACAACGAAAGTTGGTTGGGATGAGCTTTGACTTTCGTTTTTTTGTCTTTTTTGCTTTTAGCGATGGAAGGGTCGCCCTCCTGATCGAACTCCCCCCGCTCGATATTTTTCAATATCTCTTCAGCTCGTTGTACAACATGTTGGGGCACTCCTGCAAGCCCGGCTACCTGGATGCCGTAACTCCGATTGGTACCTCCCTGCACAAGCTTATGGAGGAAAATGATGGAGTCATTCCATTCGCGGACCGCAACGGAGAAATTTTGTACGCGTTCTTGGGTAAGAGCGAGGTCGATCAGCTCATGATAGTGTGTGGCAAAAAGGGTTTTTACTCCCTTGCCGTCAATTTGCACCAGTTCTTCAGCAACGGCCCAGGCGATCGAAAGTCCATCATAGGTTGAGGTGCCCCTGCCTATTTCATCGAGTATAACAAGACTTCGTGAGGTGGCATTATTAAGGATGTTAGCGGTTTCACTCATCTCCACCATAAATGTTGACTGACCTCTACGTAGGTCGTCCATGGCCCCTACCCTGGTAAAGATGCGGTCGACAATGCCGATGCGGGCCTCTTCAGCAGGCACATAACTGCCCATCTGCGCCATGAGCACAATAAGGGCGGTCTGGCGTAGGATGGTGGATTTGCCAGCCATATTGGGCCCGGTGATAATAATTACCTCCTGGGTCAACTGGTTGAGAAAAATATCATTGGGGACAAATTTGCCTGCTGCAAGGCTGCGTTCAATGACCGGATGCCGGCCTTCCTGGATGTGGATCTCTTCGGAGTCGAGAATCTCGGGGCGGCGATAGTTGTAGAGCTGGGCAATTTCGGCGAGGGTGGAGAGAAAATCAATCTGAGCAAGACTGTGAGCGGTCTTGAGAAGCCTACTGCTTTCCTTGGCAAGATGCCTGCGGATGTCACAGAATAGCTGGTATTCAAGGTCCAGGCGGCGGTCTTCGGCGCCAAGGACCTTGGCTTCAAATTCTTTTAGCTCAGGAGTGATGAAACGTTCAGCATTCACCAAGGTCTGTTTGCGGATATAGTAGTCGGGCACCCTGTCGCAGAGACCTTTGCTGACCTCGAGAAAGTAGCCGAAGACCTTGTTGAAACCGATCTTGAGTTTGGGCAGTCCGGTTATCTCCCGTTCTTTTTTCTCAAGCTCAAGAATCATCTGTCTGCCGTCTCGCAATATGCGGATCAGTTCGTCCAATTCGGAATTATAGCCTTCTCGTATGAGATTACCCTCTCGCAAGGAGAGGGGAGCTTCGGAATGGATAGAGGTGAGCAGCAAATCGTGGAGGTCGGTGAGAAGATCAAAAGCATGAGATATGTCGAAGAGTTTTCCGGTCTGACATTGGCTGACAAGCTTGGTGATTTCCGGAAGCTGGGCGAGTGATTCCCGCAGGGCCAGAAGGTCACGACCATTGCAGGAGCCGAGCATGATACGACCGTTGAGCCGTTCAATATCATATACCGTATTGAGAAGATTTCTGAGGTCTTTGCGGAGGGCGCTGTGTTGATGAAAGAAAGTGACGGCATCCTGTCTCCGGATGATCCGGGCGGTATCTTGGAGAGGGAAAAGCAGGTTGCGTTTCAGTAGACGGGCGCCCATCGGGGTACAGGTCCGATCCATGACGAAGAGGAGTGTCCCCTCGCGTTTGCCGCCGATGATTGTCTGAGTCAATTCGAGGTTGCGGCGCGAGGCATCATCGATCTGAAGATAGGCTGAAATATCAAGAGGGGAGAGTTTTTCGATATGATCGATGGCCGATTTCTGAGTCTCTCTGATATAGTCGATGAGAACGCCTGCGGCAATGACGGACGAGCGGAGATGACCGCAGCCAAAGCCATCGAGAGTAACAACCTTGAAATGGTCATGCAGGAGTTCTGTAGCTGTCTGGAGTTGAAAACAAGGGGATTGGCGCTCGGTGATGCAGATCTTTGGTAGGAGTTGGATTGCAGTCTGCAGCAGCCCCTGGAGAATGGTTCTGTCCTGGATATTGATGAGAATCTCAGAAGGGGCCAGGCGGGTAAGTTGATCGAGAATGAGATTGCTGTCCGCCGAGTTGTCTTCAAACTCCCCGACAAGACACTCACCGGTGCTGACATCGAGAAAACACAGACCGAAGATGACTGTCTTGCCGGACGGGTTTCGGGTGAGGGCGCAGATATAATTATTGGATTTGTCGTCGAGGATATGTTGATCGGTTACCACGCCGGGCGAGAGAATACGGACGACTTCCCGCTTGACGATGCCTTTTGCCAAGGCAGGATCTTCGACCTGCTCGCAGATGGCTACCCGGTGGCCGGCCTTTACCAGTTTTGCCAGATAGGTGGGGGCGGCATGATAGGGAATGCCGCACATCGGAACCTTGTTCTCTTCATCCTTGCTGCTCCGGGAGGTAAGGGTTATGCCGAGGATCTTTGAGGCGATTTCGGCATCCTCAAAAAACATCTCATAAAAATCGCCCATCCTGTAGAACAGAATGGCATCTTCATGCTGTCCTTTGATTTCGAGGAACTGCTGAAGCATGGGGGTTATCTTAAGGGGTGTGGTCATGCTTTCAGGTTCGTCCTTTGTACTCAGGATTTTTCATGGGATAAATAGCCGCTCGTGCGTTGTGGTCGAAAGGCCGATCTCATCTCCTCAATGAGCAGATATCAAGGGATATATTATAACGGGTCGGTTAGTTCAAGCATTGAAAAAAGGAGTTCGACCCGAAAAAATGAAAAACACCTCAGTTGGGACGATTAATGTCGGCATGTCGGGCGAGGCTGTAAATTGGGCAATAACGGTTGCGAAACCGGCCCGAAGGAAGGTATAATTCAACTTAAGTATGTCTTGTCTATGGAGTTCCTTTGCCCTGTTCATCTGAGGAAAAGGAAGTTCACCTTCCACAAATAGTCGGCCTGGCCGAAAAGCACGGAGAAAAGTGATGTATACTGCTTCTGATTTACGTAAGGGACTTAAGCTGCAGATTGATGGCAACCCCTTTATCATAATTGATTTTGATTTTTCCAAACCCGGCAAAGGACAGGCCTTATACCGCTGTAAAATGAGGAACATGATCACCGGCAACCAGTTTGTTCAGACCTACAGGTCGGTGGATAAGTTTGAAAAGGCTGCTCTGGAAGAGAGAAAAATGCAGTACCTGTATAACCAGGAAAATGAATATCATTTCATGGACACCGATAATTACGAGCAGTTATTTATCTCGAAAGAACAGGTTGGCGATAACGTCAATTTCCTGGTGGACAATATGGAGGTGGTGGTGTTGTTTTTTGACGGTAAGGCAATTGATGTCACCCTGCCCATGTTTGTCAATCTCGAGGTGACCAGGGCCGATCCTTGGGCCAAGGGCGATACCTCCGGCACCGATACAAAACCTGTCACCGTGCAGACGGGCTATGTCCTGCAGGTTCCGCCTTTTGTCGTTGAAGGCGATAAAATCCAGATTGATACCCGAACCGGGGCCTATGTGACTCGGGTCAAAGAATAAAAGAACATGCTTGATATTCAAGGGCTGCGTATCCGAGCGGCCCTTTTTTCTTCGATCAGGCTCTTTTTCACTCAGCAGGGATTTTTGGAGGTAGATACTCCACTTCGCCAGCCTATCATCATTCCCGAAAATAACATCATCCCTCTGACATCAGAAGGTCAGTATCTGCAGACTTCACCTGAACTTTGCATGAAGCGCCTTCTGGCAAATGGTTGTGAAAAAATATTTCAAGTTTGTCCCTGTTTCCGCAAGGAAGAAAGGGGGCGTCACCATCTTGAAGAGTTCACTATGCTGGAATGGTATCGGACCGGTGCCGATTATTCCCATTTGATGAATGACTGCGAAGAGCTTCTCCGTCAT
>JAUYSF010000272.1 GCA_030696435.1 Desulfoprunum sp.
GGCAACGTCGGAAAACTAGCAGCGAGATTCACGATCCTCCGCTCCATTAACGCAAACCACAACAAGTTGTATGCGGGGGAGTGAAGTGCATAGCCCCAAAAGGATATTCTGTCTCCCTCTTCACATCGTCTGCTCCTGGAGGCTGGCTCAGGGATGTGCCACCGGCCAGTTTGCCTGCAGAAATCCTCACTGAAGAGATTGCCGTTCTCGAAAAAATGGCTGTCCGCTTTGTATCGGCAACCAGACTCAGCAGAGAACTGCTGGCGGAGGTGCGAACAAGCTGCCAGGCCGTCTATCTCGGCCAGGATGGCGAGCTTGACGCTGACCTGCACGATCTTCTGAGAAATGTGGCCGCTGCGACCATGGCCCTGCCGGAAGAAGGTCTGTTCACCGGTGGCATTGTCGAAGCGGATCACAATTTTCGCTACATCGCCAGTGTCGCCCAAGAGCGTGCCGCCGCCCTTTCCATGGACAGGTTCATGCAGGGTGTATCCCTTACGGCCGCCCGGCCCGACCAGACGCTGGCCCTGTACAACCATCTCCTGGCAGATCAACCTGTCACCGGTCTCTGGCTCGGCTGCTGCGGCGCACCTGCCCACTGGGCTGGCCGGAAGACGGAATTTCGCGAGATAGGTGAGAAGTTTCTCAATTCCTGGCACGAGATGGGCAGACCACGGGTCCTGACCTGTTGCTCGTCCTGTCTGCAGATGTTCAGGGATCACCTGCCGGAGGTGGAGGTGGAATCTGTCTGGACAGTACTGGCCGCATCCTGGCAATCCGCTGATTTTGCTGCCAAACAGCCGCCCCTGGCCCTGACCGATCCCTGCACGGCGCGAAACGACACTCTCACTCAGACTGCCGTGCGGACGCTACTGGCCGATCTGGGCCAGGATTTGGCCAATCTGCCGATGTCGGGCGAACTGACGGAATGTTGCGGCTACGGTGGACTCATGGACAACGCCAACCCAAATCTGGCCCGTAAGGTTGCCGAACACCGTGCCTCGCAGACCACGGCCTGTTTTCTCACCTACTGCATCATGTGCCGGGAGCAACTCGCCCGGACGGCACGACCGGCCCTTCATATCCTCGACCTGCTCTTCCCCGAAGCGGCCAGAGCGGCGGAAGAGCCGCCCTTGGGGCTTTCAGAGCGGCGTGAGAATCGCCGGGCCTTGCAAAAGAAAATTCTGGAAGACTCTTATAATGAACAGGCGGCTTCGCCTGAGCCGTGGCAGGCAATCAATCTGAAAATAGCCTCGGAGCTCGTGCTGATTCTGGAGAAACTGCGGATTCTTGAAGACGATATCCGTCAGGTACTCTGGCAGAGCCGGCAGGGCGGTCGTTTCTTTGAGCACGGAACGCGCAGTACCCGTATGGCCTCGGCCCGTCTGGGCGAGGTCACTTTCTGGCTTGAATATGAACAAGATGGCGAGAAATATCTGCTGCAGAGATGCTGGAGCCACCGCATGAGTCCGGCAGGGGTGACGAAATGAGTATGAGTTTTCTGCCTGAAGACATGGCCTGGCTCTGCCGACCCTGCGGTGTGCAACTGCGGCCGGCAACCGTCGAACTGAGATATCTCGACAGCGTCTTCAGCGTTGAGCTTCCCGCCTGCCCGCAGTGCGGTGCGGTACTCATCTCGGAAGAACTGGCAACCGGGCGGATGCTGGAAGTTGAGCAACTGCTTGAGGACAAATGATGGCTGTACCGCTTTACCAGTCCAGCGCCGTTCGCCAGGGCCTGGGTTGCTCGCTTCGTCCCGGCGGTGAGTGGCTGACCCGGCGCATCCTCGAACTCAGCCGGCCTGAGGCCAATCATGTGCTGCTCGATGCCGGCTGTGGTCCGGGCGGCAGCCTGGGTCTGCTCCGGGCCCATGGCCTGCAAAACGTGCTGGGTGTCGATCTTGATCGGGAATTTGTCGCTGAGGCCCAGATTCAGCACTGGCCGGTTCTGCAGGCCGACCTCTGCCGCCTGCCCCTGGCCGATCAGTCTATCGATATGGTGATCTGTGAATGCGTCTGGAACCTTACACCCCGAGAACGGACACTGGCCGAGTTGGGCCGGGTGGTCCGGTCGGGTGGTGTTCTGGCCATTACAGACAAATATGCCAGGAAGTCGGATGGGCCTGATAACACCTGGCCGGTTCCCTGCTGTTTTGCCGGGGCCAGTGACCTGGCGACGGTGCGTTCGCTTATCAACGTGGCCGGATTTACCATAACTACCCTTGAAGACCATTCCCGACTCCTGCGCGAAACAGCCGCCCGTTTTGTCTTCGAACATGGCTCACTGCATGGTTTCTGGCTGGCGGTCACAGGGAGTGCCGAGCTGGCAGACCAGGCCTGCCGGGCCTCGCAGGCCACAAAACCCGGTTTCTTTCTCCTCATTGCCACACGGAACACATCATGAACGAATCCGATATTGCAATCCTCAGGCTCGCCACCCAGGGCTTCTGCTGCGCCCAGATCATGCTGCACCTGGCCCTCGATCACCAGGGCCTGGAAAATCCCGGATTACTCAGGGCCATGTCGGGTCTCTGCAATGGCCTGGACTCCCATCAGGGCCCCTGCGGGGTGTTGACGGGTGGGGCCTGCCTCATTGCCTACTACACCGGCAAGGGGCGGGCCGAGGAAGAGGCCAGCGATCAGCTGCCACTCCTGCAGCATGAATTTGAGGAGTGGTTCCGGCAGATAGCCGGTACGCGTTTTGGCGGCAGCAGGTGTGCCGATATCGTCAGCGACGGCAGACCCGATCCCCAGATCTGCGGCGGTCTGCTCTCCGAGGCCTTCAATCACATTGCCATCCTTCTCGGAGAAAACGGCTTTGACCTGACGGAATCACCTGAACATGATTGAAGAAATCGACAGGGTTGGGAGTGTCTGCCCGGAACACGATCAACGTACCTGCACCGCCCTGGTGGAGGTCAGCATGCTCAGCCTGATCTCAGAGCGGGACAGGGTTCTGGTCCTCCTTCCTGCCAGTCAGCCCGACGGGGTGGGTGACCTGCTGCTCCGTGCCCTCTCCGGCCAGGGAGTGCACTGCTCGGCCATCTGGCCGTTGCCGTCTGCCGAGAGCCTGGCCAAGGAGGTCCGGAACAATTCGCTGACCTGTCTGGTTGGCCTGCCCCTGCACCTGCCGGCCCTTGCCGAGGCCCTGCCGAAAGACAGCGGTGTCAGCAACATGCTGCTCTGTTCGGACTATGCCCCTGCCGCCGTCAGGGAACGGATTGAAGCGGCCTACGGTTGCAAGACCTTTCTCCATTACGGCGCGACGGAAACCGGTCTGGACGGCAGTATCACCGCCCGTCTCTGCGATATCCGGGGACAACTCAAGGGCTGTCGGCTCGCAGATGGCCAGGAACTTTTCAGGCAGGATCTTGATGATGCCCTCTTTGGGATCAAGGCAATACTCGATTTCCGGGCCAGGCTTGATCCCGGCAGCCCGGAATGTTTGCATATTGAATACCTGGCAGGCAGAGGGTATCCTGCCGAGGCAGAAATTCACGAGGCATTGCTCACCGTTCCGGCAGTCCGGGAGGCCGTGACAGCTGGGCGGTTGGTCATCGGAAAGGGATTACCGGTTTCGGCCTTCAGCGCAACCCACACCATAAAACGATCCCTTTTGGATCGACGTTTTTAAGGAAAAATCCATGCGAACGATACTACAACACCTGTGCGCCTGTCTGGGGCAGGGGCAGGCGGCAGTCATGGGCACCATTGTCGACAGCTCCGGTTCGACACCACGCAGCTCCGGGAGCAGGATGCTGTACTGCCGGGATGGCCGGATCTTCGGCACCATCGGCGGCGGCGAACTGGAGGGCCAGAGCATCACCAGGGCCAAGGAACTCCTGGACGGCGGACCGGACCATGCCCTGCTGCGCTTTGATCTGACTGCGGGCCAGGCGGCGGCCGCCGGCATGATCTGCGGCGGGGCCGTGCAGGTCCTCCTGCAACGTCTCGAACCGGTCACGGAAACAGTGGCGTTTTTCCAGTCCCTGGCGGAAGCCTTTGCCCAGGAGAAATCGCCTGTTCTGCTCACTCTGATGCAGCAAAATCAGTCACCCCGCCTGCTGATGCATCTTCCCGGCAGCCTGTTCCCACCGAATCTGCCCCCTGCGCTCCATAGTGAATTGCTCCAACGGCTTGGCAAGACCGGCCTGCCCTTCACCCTTCAAGACGGTGAGACCAAACTGCACGCCGAACCCCTGATCCGCCCGCTACGCCTCCATCTGGCAGGTGGCGGCCATGTCGCCCTGGCCACGGCCCATCTCGCGAGCTTTCTTGGTCTGGAGGTGATCGTCATTGATGATCGGCCGAAATTCGCCAACCACAAACGCTTCCCCGAGGCCTACGAGGTGAGGGTTATTGCCTCCTTCGACCAATGCCTTACCGGCTTGGGGGAGAGTGACTATGTCGTCATCGTCACCAGAGGGCATCTGCACGACCAGGAGGTCCTGGCCCAGGCCCTGCGTACTGAGGCCGGTTATATCGGCATGATCGGCAGCCGCCGCAAACGGGATGCCCTCTATGCCGCCCTGCGTCGCGAGGGCTTCACCGATCAGGATTTTCTCCGGGTGCACTGCCCCATCGGTCTGCCCATTGGTGGCGAGAGCCCGGAGGAGATCGCCCTGAGCATCATGGCAGAGATTCAGCAGTTCAGATATACAAAGGCGGTATGAACATCGCGGCAGTTATCCTGGCAGCCGGTCTTTCTTCGCGCATGGGGGCCTTCAAACCGCTGATCCGCCTGGGAGAGAGGAGTATGCTTGGCCACTGCCGGATGCTCTTTCACGAGTGCGGTCTGGATGAGATACTCGCTGTGGTCGGCCACCGGGCCGATGAAACCGCAGCTGAGGCTGAATCTCTTGGCATGATGCGGGTTCAAAACAACGAGTATCACACAGGAATGTTCTCCTCGATACAATGTGCCGCTGCTGCTCTGCCAACGAATATCGAGGCGTTTTTTATCCTGCCGGTGGATATCCCCCTGGTTCGAGCTGCCACAATAAAGACGATACTGGCCGCCTTTCCTGGAGAGGATGAAGCGGTTTTCTATCCGCTGTTTGCCGGCAGGCGCGGGCACCCTCCTCTCATCCCAGCCACCCTCATCCCGGCAATCCTGAACCATGACGGCGTCGGTGGCCTTGAGGCCCTGCTCGGACAGTACAAGGGGATTGACGTTGCCGTCTGGGACGAGGGTATCCTTATGGATGCCGACACCCCGAAAGACCTAGAGCGACTGCAGCAGCGGCAGGTCCGTCTCTCCATCCCAAACCGGCAGGAGATCAACACCCTTGCCGGACAGCTGCTGTCGGAACAGGGCCTGGCCCACGGTCACATGGTCGGCCGCACGGCCGCCGCCCTGGCCCAGGCACTCAATGATCAAGGATACGGATTGGACATGGATCTTCTCTATGGTGCGGCCTTGCTCCATGATGTGGCGAAAGGCCAGTCCCGGCATGAAATCAAGGGAGCGGAGCTGCTCGCCGCTTTGGGGCTGGCTGAGATCGCCGCAATTGTAGCGGCCCATACAGATCTGGAACCGCGACTCACCAGCAGCCTGACTGAAAAAGAGCTTGTCTGCCTGGCTGACAAGTTTATAAGCGGTTCTCGTCGAATCCAAATCGAAGAACGCTACGCCGAAAAACTGGAAATCTTTGCGGGGAATGCGGCAATATGCCGGGAGATACGGGGCCGAAGAGAGCGGGCGCTGGCCCTGAAAGATTTTGTGGAACAAAAGCTCGGTAGAAGCGTGGAAACAATTCTGGA
>JAUYSF010000285.1 GCA_030696435.1 Desulfoprunum sp.
GAATCCAATGCCAACGAACTGAAGAGTTGGCAAAGGCCAAAGGAAGACCTGGCCCGTGTCTGCTTAATCAGGATGGGGCCAATGGCCGCAACGTTCCTCAGCCAGATAGCAGAAACGATCCCATTCCACCTCACGCCCGGAAAAAGGGCAGCGGAGGTTGACCTTTCGGTCGCTGAGGCCTATCACCTCCCAATCTCCCCGCCGAGGCCCGCTTTCGATATACATCTTTTGGCCAATCTGCAGCGGGTAGGGCTGGAAAACTAAAAAGGTGGATTTGGAGCCTTCTTTCCGGGGACTGCTCGGAGTTATGTCATCTGCCATAAAGCCTTCTCCTGACGAATTAAGGTTGTAGAATGCCGAGTTTTCGAATGCTCATATCACACAGAAAGAGATGATCTCTGGTGGACCTCAAGTTGAAACTGCCGGATAAGCCATCGATTTATTTTACTAAAAATATGAACTACTAAAGTCTGTCTCTTATGGTTCGCTTCCTTTGCCTCCTCGCCACAGGTCCGTTTTATAGGTGTCCCCATGGGCTGTTTTAGCTTCATCTCATTTACCCCTGGTTTTCATTACGGAATGGACAAACTGGCCAAACGCCCGGTCTTTCTTGCGCTTTTCGACATAAGATAATTCGTGAAAGTCCGATTCCTTCCTGAGCTTCAGGTAATTCTGATAATGCTCCGCATTGAGCTCGTGGTGCTTTATGGCCTTCTGGATGGCGCAACCCGGTTCGTTGGTGTGACTGCAATCGCTGAAACGACAGTTCTGTAAAAGCTCTCGAATATCAGCGAAGCTCTCGTCTATTCCTTCGCTGACGCCCATCATCCCGAGTTCGCGCATGCCCGGCATATCGATCAACAGGCCGCCATGCTCAAGCATGATGAGCTGGCGACGCGTGGTCGTATGTCTGCCCTCGCCTGTGTCGCTTACTTCTCTGGTCGCCAAGCCGGAATCGCCCATAAGACGATTGATCAGCGTTGTCTTGCCAACGCCTGATGAGCCGAGCAAGCAGTACGTCTTTCCGGGGACCATGATCTCCCGGATCTGATCGATACCCTCTCCGGTTATATTGCTGAGGGTGACAATTCCGGCGCCTATTCCCGAATAACGAATCTTTTCGATCAATTGCTCGAGCGCAGCCGGACTGATCAGATCGGTCTTGGTCAGAAGCACCAGCGGTTCAATATGACCTTCATTCACCATCACCAGGTACCGCTCAAGTCTTGGCACATTGAAATCAAAGTGGCAGGACTGAACAATGAAGGCCACATCGATATTCGCGGCAATCATCTGAAACTCAATATTTCTGCCGGGGGTTTTTCGTCTCAGGAATGACTTCCTCGGCAGGATGTGATGAATGCTCGCGTGGGTTCCCTCATCGTGAGAGTGCACACAGACCCAATCTCCGACACAGGGCAAATCGGTTGGAGATTGGGCGGTGAAGAGAAATTTCCCCGTGAGTTCGGCAGGTATCTCCCCCTGTTCATTTCTGATGATATATCGGTCCCGATCAACCGCTGTCACCCGAGCAACGGCTCCGCCGGGACCACACAGCTCCCCGGCCTGATCCTTGAACCAATTGTCTAAACCTATTTCACTGAGCTCCACTGCAGCAAACCTCTCTCTCAAGACAATGAACGTGTTTATTCAAAACGTATAACATTCCGGCTCACCAGCAGCGCGGTTTTCGCACTGTCTAGGTGAAGCCGGTGGTTATTGATCCCCATCTACTGGTGGTATAAAGCACACATTTCTTGAGGTAAAATTTATTTTTTGATTGTTTCTGTAAAAGGTTAAAACCCCCGCCTTTCAGGCGGGTAGCATTCTGCTAGCAGTTGGTTTAGAATCATTGGCATGGAATATCGCCAAGGAAGTCATACAAAGTTTAAGATAGAATACCATTTTGTCTGGGTAACCAAGTATCGCTATCATGTGCTACAGGGAGACCTTGCCCAAAGGGTGCGAGAGCTTGGTCGACAAAGCTGCGAGCAGTTCGAGATTCAAATATTGCGGGGTGTTGTGAGTAAGGACCATGTGCATATCCTGGTTTCAGCACCTCCCACCATCTCTCCGTCCGATATCTGCGAAGGGTAAAGGGCAGGGTATCGCGGAAGATATTTAATCGTTTCTGTTCGAGAACTTGATGTACTTGCTGTAAAATGGGAGTGCCATCGTTGCGACACCCACGATCACCAGGAAGAGAGAGGCCGGTATATAATTTTTCGCCCCGCCGCGGGATGGCATGAGTACCGTGAAATCAAGCGGTGCTGTGCAGGCGTAGATAATTATGAAAAGCCCTCCCAGCACGGTGAAGATCTTCAGTATATATTGGACCAGGGTATAGTGGCTGAAGCTTCTCTCTATGAAGAGATAGAGAGGAACGTAAATAAAAGGTATAAAAAAAAGACTAGATCCAAATAAAGAGGCAAGGCTGCACATGTTCGATATCTTCCTGTACTGCAATTATCTGTGATGCCCGGAGTGCTCCTCCACCGGCGTTCCATTAACCTTTGGGACAATTCAGCCTCCTGCCCGAGCACCAAGCCATTTACCCCTTCTGCAATTGCGACCGCCCAGACTTGTTCCTGGCAAGAGAATTCTGCAGATCTTTTAAGTAGCTCATTAATCATCTATTTGTTTGTTCAACAAGTTTTCTCTAGTTTTCCAGATATCTCCAAAACCCCACGTATCTTAAAAAGCCAAATTTGCTTAGAGCAGGTTGTTTCCAACTGGTTAACCCATATTTTCGATTGATATCTCGAAACCTATTATCAATCCATGATTAATTTTTCGACCAAATTTGTTGCTCGTTAAACTGCGTTCCTGACTAAAAATGGCTAGAAAAGGAGCAATCCGCATTTCTACATGAAATATGATATATCTTCGTGAAATATCAGCCTGCTAATAACCACATCCATTTTCCGGAAGACCCCCCTTTTTCAAACCCTCGCCAACTCTGTCTTAACAGCCAGGCCGAGCTGCTGGAGATTGTAAGGTTTTTTCAGAAACTCCCCCGCTCCCAATCGGCAGGTTTCCTGCACAGCCTCGCTTTCCGAAAAACCGCTGACGATGATGGCCTTCAGGCCCGGTCTGATTCTGGTCATGAT
>JAUYSF010000308.1 GCA_030696435.1 Desulfoprunum sp.
TTTCCCCCTGCTGACTGGTCGTCCTACCCCTTGCCTTATTCCAGCCAACAGGTCCTTCCCAGAGCGTAAAAGCATACAGCATTTACAGAAACTTTACCACCGCTGCCTTACATTGCCAATAGCGGTTATGATAGTGGCTCATGTCAGTTACAGGGTAAAAACACGCTCGTTAAAAACGCGCCTGAAGCGCTGAGCACAAACCAGGTTACCACCTCTTGCCGTGCTTCAGACCTTTATATTCCCACGGTGCAAGAGGGTTTGGGTCGGCCCAAAGTCCCAGGCCCCGATTCCTGGCCTCGCGTTCTCTTTGCCGCCAGACGGCACAAATCTCTTCATCGCAATAACGGATATGGACCCATGCCATTCCCCGGCGTATCATTTCTTCGTTCACCACCCTGCCATCGATTTTGACAAGTGCCACAACTCTGCCAAATCTATCACGGTATTTCTCCTGGATTTCGATTGTCCGTCCTTCGACCAGATCCCGGCAAAGCGCCTTTGCTTCACTTGAAAAAGACTGCCCCCATTCAGGGGAATCGATGCCCCACAATCGAATCTGATATGCCCTCCCCTTATTCTCTACGGCCAACGAATCACCATCAATAACACGGGTTACTCGGACCATGGACTGCTCACCGGCCAGAACTGGACATACCACTCCCACAGACAGAAGGAATACACAATACATTACCGTCAACAACGAATTGTTCATGATATTTCCTCTAATTTCAGACCATCATCGGAAGTACGTTACCCTTGTCTGACGGGAGAGTGCAAAATAAAAACACTATTGTTATTATTTCTTTAAATATGCTATCTTAAAGGTGTTGAAGAGCTGTTTGTATGGTTTCGACAGTGCCTTTCTGACATGCGGCTATGATTGATTTGAATATTCATGGCATTAAAAACACTGAAATATTGCATTCAACCATGTTTGCAGCATTTTCACTCCATAGTATGATCCTATCATGATACAAAAGCCCCTGACCGACACTGAGGAAAACACTCGTACTTTCCTCACGAATCTACCTGTTTTTAATAGTTTCGACGATGACGAACTCACTCTACTCGCCAGGCACATGAGTTATGTCCAACTCAATAAAGGGGAATTTTTGTTTGTCGAAGGTGATAAAGGAACATTTATGGGCTTTGTCCTGAGGGGACTACTTGAGGTCTTCAAAACCATCGATACCGGCGAAAGTGTCATTATCGCCAGGCTAACAAAAGGCAGTCCGATCGGAGAAATGGCCCTGATCGACAAATCGCCCCGATCAGCCTCAGTCCTTGCCACGCAGCCTACAACACTTATAACCCTTACCGACAAAGGTTTTGACCTCCTCATGGAGAAATCACCGGCCCTTGGAGTCAAAGTTATTCAGAAAATCGCCAAACTGCTCAGCCTGAATATGCGCAGAACGTCCAGCAGGCTCGCCGACCTTCTGCAGACAAAAAAATAACCAGCCACTCTCTTCCTCGATTTTGTTCCTTTGAACCTGTTTGGAAGTACTGAAATATTCATGCAATTACTGCCAAAAATACTTCTTGCCCTCACTGATTCTCAGGAAATGGCCTTCGTTGCAGAGCATATTTCCAAAAGCTTTGACTGCACCCCTCTCCAGGTTAGCGATGAAAAGGCACTGCCTGGCATTCTCCAGGACTCCCCACCCCAGATCCTCCTTATCGACCTCTGTTTTCCCACGCCGGAACAAATCTTTACCCTGCTAGACAGCCTCAAAAAAAGGCATCCCGGGCTGATCATAGTCCCCGCTATTCCTGAAGGGCGTCGCGACCTGATCAAAAAAGTCATCGCCAGAGATGTTTTTTTCTATCTCAACAAGCCCTTTGAACCCCTTGAGATATCATATGCCCTCAAAAAAGCTGCAGAGACTCTCCCCCCCAGACAGCCCCTCCCCAGCACTCTGAGCCAGCCGGCATCTCGTTCTTTTCATGGCATAATCGGCAACAGTACCTCCATGAAAAACCTCTTTGATCTTATCACCAAGGTGGCGGATGATGACTATTCCACCATCCTGATTCGCGGTGAATCGGGCACCGGAAAAGAACTTGTCGCCAAGGCCATCCATGCCCAGAGTCGCAGAAGCAACAAGAATTTTGTCCCTGTCAACTGCGCCGCCATCCCGGATGATCTCTTGGAAAGTGAGCTGTTTGGTTATATCAAAGGGGCTTTTACCGGAGCAACTGCCAATAAACCCGGAAGGATACAGTACTCCGATGGCGGGACCCTCTTTCTCGATGAAATCGGTGACATGAAGTCATCACTGCAGGCAAAGCTCTTGCGGGTCCTGCAGGAGAAAGAGTTCGAACCCGTGGGGGCCTTCAAGGCCATCCCGGTCGACACCCGCATCCTTGCAGCAACGCACTGCGATCTCGAGCAACTGGTCAAGGAAGGCAAATTCAGGGAGGACCTCTATTACCGCCTGAGTGTAATTCCTATCACCATTTCACCCCTCAAAGAGCGAAGAGAGGATATCCCTCTGCTCATCAAGGTCTTTATCGAGACATATACCGAAAAACGGGGCAGAGAAAGGTTTTCTCTTTCGCCAAAGGCCACCTCAGCCCTCATCAACTATGACTGGCGGGGAAACGTGCGCGAGCTGGAGAATCTGATCCAGCACATGTCCGTACTCTACAGCGGCAAACATCTGGAGATCACAGATCTGCCGGAGAAATTTCACACTCTCGCAACCGAGCCGACAAGTGAGACAGCCGCTCCTGATCCTGCAAACAGTATGAAAAACCAAGCCGGCGCAGCAAAGGCATTATCGCCCTCTGCAACGATCAATTGGGCCAAAGGACAGATTGATTTCAACTCAATTATTGATAACTTTGAGACAGAATTGATACTGCAGGCCCTCAAGATGACCGAGGGAAATAAAAAGGAAGCGGCCAGGATACTCGGCCTCAAGCGCACAACTCTGCTGGAAAAAATCAAGAAAAAAGATCTGGGCGGACTCTGGGAAGGCTAAGATCAAGCATTTCGCCAGGCCCCAATGGTCAGGCGGCGAGTTTTATCAAATTCTTGGCCACATTCTCCTCGATATCCTCCCGCGACGCCGGGGTAAGAAGAATATCCCGAACCCCATATTTCACCGCCTTAAAGACCTTGCTCTTCGTCCAGGCAGGCCCAGCAGCGATGAGGGGCACCGAGCAGGTCGAACTCACCTTGATGGCCATCCCGAATGCCTGTTCGTTAACCTCTCTCATCACAAGATACACTGCCCTGAGCTCCTTTGTGATTGAGTTCTGCACACTGTCTTTATATGAAAGAATGCGGGCATTGTAGCCACTTTCCGCCAATACTCCGGCGAGTTTTTCGGACTCATTGTCATCATCACTGATAATCAGAATATCAAACTCGACACCCTCTTTTCTGGCAGCAAGAACGGGGGGCTTCTTCACTTCCATCTTTACTGGAGCAGGCGTCTCGATTCGGGCAACCATGTCAAGTTGCAGCATCCGACTCGAGAAGAGCACTCGTACTTTACCCAGCTTCTTGCCAGCCAGAATGAGCGACATGGAGCTCATATAGTACTGTTGGTTCGGCACAGGGCTGTCGGAGTCGACATTCACCTTCATCGGTACAATCTGATCCAGGCTAGTCTTCACAAAGCGTATTTTCTTAATATACTGTTCCTCGAAGATTGCCGAATACACCCCGGCAATGATATTGGCAATCTCGCCGTAGGCATCTTGGGTATCATCGCCAAATGACTCTTCACCAACCACTGAATCGAGCTCGCTCTGCGGCAGCATGATCAATGTACCGCCGATATATATCGCATCTTTCAGACCGACAAAGAGATAACTTGTGCCCTCTAATTCGCCAACGATATCCATATTGGCGACAACCTGTTTTCCCGCAACCTCCTCGAAAAAGAATTCTTCTTTGGAAATCAAGCGATTTTTCTGATCCTGGAGCTTTATTTCACAGCCAAGAAGGGCACCGACCTCCTCCTCCATCTTCTCCTGGCAATCTTTCAACAGCCTATCCAGCCGTTTCTGGTGCTTTTCCAGATCAAAAGGTGGCTCCTCAGGCATTGCAATCTCAATCTCCTGCGGGACAGCAACTTCAGCGTGTTCGGGAGGTTGCGGCGGAGCTTCCTGGATAGCTGGTTGTTTCTCAGGCCAGCCCTTCGCCTCTTCAATGGGCGCGGTGGCAGCCTCCTCCCAAACCAGACCGAAACTGGCAGCAGGGAGCAGCATGTACATATCACCAATCTGCTTGTCGCCAAGGGTCATGGTGGTGGAAATCTGGTAATAAATCTGGTTCGGAACAGGCTCAGCGGAATCGACAACGACCTTTATCGGAAGGAGATCTATCTGTTCCTTTCTGATAAAGCGGCAGTTCTGAGGATACATCTCCTCAAAAACCTTGGTATAGGAACCGGCGATGATGTTGGCAATCTCGCCGAAAGAATCCTCAGTATCTTCGTTGTACCCATCGCGAGCTATCACATCTTCAAGCTCTGAAGGCGGCAACATGATAAGGGTGCCACCGAGACGGATGGCATCCTTGATGCTCACGACAAGACAGCCATCACCGACAATCTCTCCGGTGACATCGATCTTGGCAACAATCTGTCTGCCGGACAGGTTGTCAAAGAAATCTTTTTTCGATACGGGCTGATAGAGGGTGCCGGAAAGAACAAACGGGACACCCAGGAGAACACCGACCTCGCTCTCCACCTTTTTTTGTGCCGCCGCCAGCACCTTGTCTATTCGTTTCTGCGCTTCCATGCGATAAGGTCGTCAAGGTCAGTGAAGATGAGTATCGGGCGTATTTTCTACGCGTTGGATGTTGATATATCCATATCGGAAGGGAAATACATTTTCTTTAAAGGTATCAAGGTCTTTTTCAGGTATTCAAAACATACAGGAGTTCTATCCAAAATGATCCGGCAGGCATGGCCAATTCGACCACAATTCGGGTGGCAGCGGAAAGACCACAAATCCGAAACGATTCGCCGATAACCGAAGTGGGAATGGCAAGTTCGACATCAACACCGGCTCCGGCAAAGGAAATCTTCAGATTTCCCGCCACCATATTGGCAATTTCGCCAATGGCATCTTTCACGTCGTCGCCGAGGTCATCCACTTCCATACCTAATAGGGCGCCGGTAATCTCTTTTGCGACCATTGCCGGGCAGTGCACCGACAACATGCCGCGCAATCCGCCACCAAGCCCGATCATGCTCGTCACATTTGACTGAATTTCTGTCCCGCAAGCAATGAGCACATCCTCGAGATCGATCATCATCATCGTACTAAAGACATCTTTTGCCCCCAGCGCGATCTCGTTTCTCAGGTCCAGTTCACCAGCCATAATTCACAGTGTATTAAAAAGTCAAAGAATAAAAGAAGGCGGGAAGTCTCTGAAGATCCCGCCTCTGCATTTTTCACCGGCAGATCATTTCTCGAGTTGCAGTTCAACATGGAAAAAACCGACCGCAGCCTCAAAGCAGATGACTGTCCTCTCGGCGGCTTCGCTTGCAAGTTGAAAATTATACTCACGTCCTGAAATTGTCGACGGCAGTGACAGGCTTATATCCCGACCATTTTCCGAGAGAATGGTCTTCACATTGCCGCCGAGCATGTTCGCCAATTCTCCAATGGCATCTTCGACATCGGCGTTAA
>JAUYSF010000328.1 GCA_030696435.1 Desulfoprunum sp.
GAACTGTGCATTATCATGTTCGTCTGGATGGCCAAATTCGGCGCGGCATACGGCGTGCGAACCGGCATCCATGTCGGCGTCGATGTGCTGATCAATCAGATGAAAAAACCGTTGCGCGGCAAGTTCATTATCTTCGGTCTCTTTGCCGGTGCAACATTTACCTCAATCCTCGTTGTACTCGGCGGCACCTTTATCTGGGACAACGGCATGCACTATGCCGTCTTCACCCTGCTGGGCCTGGATACCGGTGATCTACCCCAGGGGCCGACCACACCCGATCTCGAATGGCCGACTTGGGCAGTATACAGCGCCGTGCCGCTTGGCTCGTCACTGATGTGCTTCCGCTTCCTCCAGGTCATGGTCAATTTCATCAGGTCCGGCGAACTGCCGCACCACGACCATGGACATGTGGATGGTCTTGACGAAGAGATGATCCCGGCAGAAGAACCGCATGTGTCAATGATGTCTCACTTTAATCCGGATGATCTCGACAATCTGCAGAACGGCCAAGACCACAAGGAGGATAAACGATGACCGCGCTTATTATCTTCGGCATCCTGCTCACCCTGATGCTGACCGGCATGCCGATCTCGATTTCCCTCGGTCTCACGGTACTGACCTTTCTCTTCACCATGACCCAGGTGCCCCTCGAAGCGGTGGCCCTCAAACTCTTCACCGGCATCGAGAAGTTCGAGATCATGGCGATCCCCTTCTTCATCCTGGCCGGCAACTTTCTCACCCATGGCGGGGTGGCCCGCCGCATGATCAACTTCGCCTCTTCGATGGTCGGCCACTGGCATGGCGGTCTGGCCCTCGCCGGTGTTATGGCCTGTGCCCTCTTTGCTGCCGTATCGGGTTCTTCACCGGCCACGGTTGTGGCCATCGGCTCCATCCTGCTGCCGGGTATGGTCAAGGCCGGTTTTCCGATGAAGTTTGGCGCCGGGGTCATCACAACCTCCGGGGCTCTTGGCATCCTCATCCCACCCTCGATCGTCATGGTCATGTATTCGGTCGCCACCAATACCTCGGTGGGTGCCCTATTCATGGCCGGTGTCGTACCGGGGTTAATACTGGCCACAATGCTCGGTGGTATAACCTGGTACCGGGCCCGTAAGTTCAACTACCCGCGCCAGCCCAAGGCCTCGTGGAAGGAGCGACTGCGAACCTTCCGTGCCTCGGTCTGGGGTCTGTTGCTGATCATCGTGGTCATGGGTGGCATCTATACAGGGATCTTCACCCCAACAGAGGCCGCGGCGATGAGCGCCGTCTATGCCTTCTTTGTTGCGGTCTTCGTCTACAAGGATATGGGGATGAAGGATGTGCCGAAGGTCCTGCTCAGTTCGGCCAACATGTCGGCGATGTTGCTCTATATCATTACCAATGCCGTCATGTTCTCCTTTATCCTGGCCAACGAGAACATCCCCCAGGAACTGGCGAGCTGGCTGCTCGACAAGGGGCTTGGCCAGATCGCCTTCCTCTTGGCGGTCAATGTCCTGCTGCTTATGGCCGGCAACTTCATGGAACCCTCATCGATCGTCTTGATCTTTGCCCCAATCCTCTTTCCGGTGGCGATGAAACTCGGGATCGATCCGGTCCATTTCGGTATCGTTATGACGGTCAACATGGAGGTCGGCATGTGCCATCCACCGGTGGGACTGAACCTCTACGTCGCCTCGGGTATCACCAAGATGGGTATCACCGAACTGACCGTGGCCGTCTGGCCCTGGCTGCTGACCATGATAGTCTTCCTGGTCGGAGTGACCTACTGGCCGACCATGTCGACCTGGCTACCTCGGGTCCTCGGCATGATGTAATGCTCTTCTGATGAGGCGGATATTTCGCCTCATCAGAAGTTCGGCATCGCGCTTACCAGGGCACGCCACCCACCGCAACCTCACAGAGTGCCCTTCTTTCGCCTCCACTCCAAGGATTTTCGATTTTCCCATTGCCGCTGCCAATCCACCGCCCTCGCCTGTTTCCAAATGAAGTTTTTTGAAAATACCTTGCTGTAAAAGTATCTAGGCACTAGACTCGTTGAGGCATGGCCTGCCTGGGTAAAACTGTGACCGACCATCCTGTTGTACGCCACCATAAGTCAGTCATTATTCTCGAAATTCATAGGCCTGGTCTCGCATGTTAACAGCATATACACTTGAAGATAACTACCTTGTACCCAAGGCCGCATCTGCAGACAGTTGTGATCTTGAAAATGCGGTCTGGATTGACTTGATAACCCCCAAGCCAAATGAGATTCGGGCTGTTGAGCTCTTCAGCGACCTGTCTTTGCCCAATATTCAGGACACCGAGGAAATCGAGGCAAGCTCCCATTATGAGGTATACCCGCAAGGTTTGCAGATCAACTGCTCATTCCTGCACCTTGTCAACGGAGATTTCACCATAACCAACATTGCTTTTCTCTTTAACAACAAATGCCTTATCAGTCTTTGTGCCCGAGAAATCCCGGTCCTTCGTCTGCTTCAGGAGCGGGCAAGGACCACAAGGGGCTTGGTCGTCAATCCTCTTTCGACCATTACAACCTTGCTTGAGGGCAAGATTGAGAAACTGGCAGACTTATCAGAAGAAGCTTACCTGACTATTGATAAAATCAGTCGCCAGATATTTAATCGTAATAATATTGTCCTGGAAGAAACCATAGATAATCTTTCCCGTGAAGATGATCTGATCGGCAAAATCCGCTTATGCCTCATGGACGGCCACCGGGATCTGAATTTTTTGCTCCGACGGGGACATCTGACCGATGACAACATCAACAGAGCAAACGACATGCTGGAGGATATTAAAACACTCCTGACCCATAACACCTTTCTTTCAGAAAGATTAGACTTTCTCCTCAACGCCGCCCTTGGTTTCATCAATATCGAACAGAATAAAATTATAAAGATATTCTCAATAGTTGCCGTTGTATTTATGCCACCTACCGTTATCGCCAGCATCTTTGGCATGAACTTCCATTTCATGCCGGAGCTCTCCTGGAATTGGGGATATCCACTGTCCTTGCTCTCTATGATTGTTGCCGGATTAAGCCCATATATCTATTTCAAGCGCAAAGGCTGGCTGTAACAGCGGCTTGACCATATAGAAAGACGTGCTACTCCTGCAGTATGACATGGACGAAGGAAGAATCTGTTGACACACAAATTATAATATCGTATTCATCCGTGTGACGTTATTTGAGATGGTGATATTTTCAACAGGCACTTCACAATACATTTCAGGAGGAACGTACTATGCACATGGCCGACGCACTTCTTTCACCCGCCGTTGGTGGCACCATGTGGGCAGCCACCGCCGGGACCATCGCCTTCTGCGCAAAAAAAGTCCAGCAGGACCTCGATGACCGTAAAATCCCCTTGATGGGAGTTCTCGGGGCCTTCATCTTTGCTGCCCAGATGATCAATTTCACCATCCCGGCCACCGGTTCCTCCGGCCACCTTGGGGGAGGCATGATTCTGGCCATACTGCTCGGCCCCTATGCCGCCTTTCTGACAATAGCCTCCGTTCTCACCGTACAGGCCCTGTTTTTTGCCGATGGCGGTCTTCTCGCTCTGGGCTGCAATATTTTCAACCTTGGCATCTTTCCCTGTTTTATCGCCTATCCATTGATCTACAACCCCATCGTCGGAAAAAACCCGACACCCATGCGGTTGGCCATCGGTGCAACTCTCGCCGGTATCATCGGTCTTCAGCTGGGAGCCCTTGGTGTTGTAACGGAGACGGTCCTTTCCGGGATCTCCGAGCTGCCACTGACGGCCTTCCTCGCTGCCATGCTACCGATCCATCTGGGCATCGGCCTGGTGGAGGGACTTGTGACTACGGCAGTCGTTTCTTTTGTCTGGAAAGCCAGACCGGAGATTCTGGAATATGCTGCCGCGTCACGCCCACTCGGTAATCTCAGTATGAAAAAGGTGTTGGTTGCTCTCGGGGCTGCGGCGATAGTCACCGGTGGTGCCCTGTCCTGGTTTGCCTCCTCCTTTCCTGATGGTTTAGAGTGGTCGATGGCAAAAACATCCGGCAAAGAAGAGCTGGAAGCCCCGGAAGCAGGTATCCATCATGCCCTGTCCGGCATTCAGGGTAAAACCGCATTTCTCCCTGGTTATGGCTTCAAAAAGAACGATACCGAGCCCGCTGCCGCTGAAGAATCCGCTCCGTCCTGGCCGGCTGTAGATATAGGTACTTCCACATCAGGTCTGGTCGGTGGCAGCCTGACACTGATCCTGGCGGTCGTGATCGGCTTTCTCTTCAGGAAACGCAGCCAGGTCAAGTAGCCGATTTTTTAAGATTGCTGCAACTTGTCTTCTCTTAGCAGCGGTGGTAATGTGCCACCGCTGCTTTTTTCATTTCTGGAGAGTTTTTAAGGCTGGGGGAATTCTATATGGCAAAAATCGAATCTGCTTTCTTTGATCTGAGCTATCTCGATACATTAGCCACCGGAAAAACCGTCATTCATCGACTCGATCCCCGCATCAAGGTCCTTACGGCTGCCCTGTTTGTGATCTGCGTCGTCTCTTTCGATAAATATGTTATTGCGGCGATGCTCCCTTTCGCCCTGTTTTTGATCACCATTATGGGACTGGGCGGTATACCGGCAATCTATGTCATGAAAAAACTGGCTTTAGCCTCCCCCTTTGCCATCATGATCGGAATTTTTAATCCACTCCTCGACCAGCAGATCATACTCCACCTTGGCTCCATGGCAGTATCCGGCGGTTGGATCTCCTTTCTTTCTATTGTGCTCCGTTTCTGCCTGACAGTCACCGCCATGCTGGTCCTGATCGCCACTACCGGTTTCAATTCTGTCTGTATGGCCCTGGAAAAACTTGGCATGCCGAAGATCTTCGCGGTCCAGTTGCTCATGCTCTACCGCTATATTTTCGTCCTGATCGCCGAAGGGCAGCGGATGTATCGAGCCCGCGCCATCCGCTCTTTTCAGAAACGCAGGATGGACATGAAGACATTTACGCATCTCGTTGGTCAGCTGCTCCTGCGCACCATAGATCGGGGCCAACGTATCCATCAGGCAATGCTCTGTCGCGGGTTTGACGGTACTATCCGCACCCGGCAAACCCTTCGTTTCACCCTGCGAGACCTTCTCGTATTCTGCGTCTGCGGCATCCTGTTAATTGGCATGCGCCGATACAACATTGCCAACCTGCTCGGCCAACTTTTCATGGAAATTCTGTCATGAGCCATCATATCGTCGAAGTCCAGGATCTTACGCACACCTATCCTGACGGTTCCGCCGCCGTACGTGGTATTTCTTTTCGTATCCATCATGGTGAATCAGTGGCGGTGGTCGGCGCCAATGGTGCAGGTAAATCCACCTTGCTACTGCATCTGAACGGCTATCTCACCCCCCAGGGCGGGACAGTCCGAATCGGCGACTTTCCCCTGACCAAGGCAACGGTCAGGGATATCCGCAAGACCGTTGGCATGATCTTCCAGGACCCGGATGACCAATTGTTCATGCCGACCGTCTATGACGATGTGGCCTTTGGTCCGCTCAATCTCGGTCTTCCCTCGGAGGAGATCGAGATTCGGGTCCAGCAGGCCCTCGTTCGGACCAATACGGAACATCTCCGTGAGCGCCCGCCGTACAAACTCTCGGGCGGTGAAAAACGGGCGGTAGCCATCGCCACTGTGCTCGCTATGTCACCGGATATTTTGGTCATGGACGAACCATCTTCCAACCTTGATCCGCGGGCACGCCGATCTCTGATCGAATTACTGGCCGGTTTTCACCATACCAAGATTATTGCCACCCATGATCTCGACATGGTACTCGACCTCTGTGAACGAACGATCGTCCTCCACCGTGGAGAGGTCAAAGCCGATGGACCAACAGTTGAAATATTTAACAATGCACAACTCCTGATGGAATGTCGGCTGGAAAAACCTCTGTCAATGCAGGGATGCCCGGTGTGCGGCACATCAACCAGCAGAGTATAGACGACAATGCCCCTCCCAAATCAGACTCTTTCTCATGTGCCACCCCACTCTCATTCTTCCTGAACCCAATCAAAAGTATTTCATTATTTGCTTTACAACAATCTCAGTTGTACATTGAGAACCATTACCAGTTGTGCTCGAATTGATTTTCGGCACCCCCGCTCTTTACTCTCAAGTAAAAGAGGATCGTCCCCACCAATTACCCAAGGAGAACCAATGAAAAAGTTGCTCATCCCCGCCCTGCTTGCCCTGTTACCCCTTTGTGTCGCTTCCTGGAGTGCCAGTCAGGAAGTCACCGTCGAAGCCTGCCAACAGGACGTTCAGAACAATTGCACGAAATGCCATAGTACCGAAAAAATATGCAACGAATTGGACGAGGCTGATGCAAACTGGCCCAAGATTGTCAAAAACATGGGGAAAAAAGGCAATCTCAGCCAGGAGGTTCAGGATAATGTCCTTAACTGCCTGACAAAATCAACTGATCCGAAAAAAGTCGCCTGTCCGAAAATTTAAGCCGGACCTCTCCGTTGGCGAGGCATTCCTTCTCTCCCCGCCAACGGAGAACCAGTATATCAACGGCCTTGCAGCATCTCTTCTTTTCCTCCTCCTGCCCTTTTTCCGGCATGAGACTCAGTTATGACAATACCATCGATTCCAACCCGGGGGCGCACTCTCGACTACGCCGCCTCTGTCTATGATCTCCTTGACCAAGCAGGCAGAGTACGACCTCACCATCCTTAAATGCCTTGATCTGAGAAATAATTGCTATAATCCGACAGACTCCTAGATGATACACTACAGAGAAAAAGGTCGTTCGCTGCACGTTACTGTAAAATCGTAAGCGTTTTGTACGGAATCTCAAACGACCATTGAGAAAGGGACACGACCATGGTAAGCCAAGGGCGGCAAAAAACATAGACAGGAAAACCCACACTCGATAAACAATCAAAAGAAACACCATACCTGGAGTTGCCCTACGTCTTCTGGCATCTCCAAGTTTTAAGAAAAAATCAGACCAGACAGCAAAGGAATAGAAATGTCCATCATTACAATCGCCAGAGGATCATACAGTCGGGGCAAAGAAGTTGCCGAAAGGCTAGCTAAAAAATTAGGCTATGAATGTATAGCCAGAGACATTCTGCTAGAGGCCTCTGAGGAATTCAATATCCCCGAGATCAAGCTCATCCGAGCAATACATGATTCTCCGAAAGTCCTTGAACGATTTTTCGGCGGATCCGAACGCTATGTGAAGTACTATCGTTCGGCCCTCCTTCAGCATGCCCGCAAAGACAATATTGTCTATCACGGCCTCGCCGGCCATTTTTTCCTCAAAGATATTCCCCATGTCCTCAAAATCAGAATCAATGCCGATATAAATACCCGTGTGAAGGAAGAGATGATCAGGGAGAATATCTCGGCCGAAGAAGCTCTGTATGTTCTCAAGAAAGATGATGAGGAACGCCGCAAATGGAGCATTCATGTCTATGGCATGGATCCCTGGGACAGCCGCCTCTACGACATGGTCATCAATGTCTGCACATTGTCACCTGAAGACGCGGTTGATATCATTTACGGGTTACTGCAAAAACCGACATTTCGGACAACTCCTGAATCTCAAAGACTGATCAACAGCCTGGCGCGCTCGGC
>JAUYSF010000452.1 GCA_030696435.1 Desulfoprunum sp.
GCCCAGAACACTCTTGGGGTTACCGGTATTCATGCCGTCCCGGTCGATTTTGTCAGAGCCCAGATGGATGCGGTCCTCTCGGATATCGGCTGCGATGCCGTGAAGATCGGCATGCTCTTTTCGCCGGAGCTGATCAAAACGGTGGCCGAGGGCCTGCAGCGGCATGGGGTGAAAAAGATCGTCCTCGATCCGGTGATGGTCGCCCAGAGCGGCGACAAACTCCTGCAGGATGAGGCGATTGATGCCCTTAAGGGATATCTCATCCCCCTGGCGGACATCATCACCCCCAACCTGCCGGAGGCCTCGGTGCTTCTCGGCCGGGATATCCTGACCCCGGAGGAGATCGGGACGGCGGCGGTTGAGCTGGCTGGCCTCGGCTGCAGGAGCGTGCTGATCAAAGGCGGGCATTTGGCGACAGGCGACTGTGACGATTGCCTCTATCTCCCAGAGAAAGAGCGGATGATCATCCTGCCGGGTAAACGCATCGCCACCCGCAACAACCACGGCACAGGCTGCACCTTGTCTTCGGCAATCGCCTCGTTCATGGCCAAAGGAGAGGGCATTGAGGCGGCGGTCCAGTTGGCGAAAGTCTATATAACCGGCGCCATCGAAACCGGGGCCGCTTACAGTCTCGGCCATGGCCATGGGCCGGTGCATCATCTCTATCGCTCGTGGTAAGCGCTGTCGTGAAGAGTGCTGCCCCGACTGTGATCATTGACCGGGTTTCGTTGTCGTTTGGCGACCGGATCCTGTTTGACAACCTCTCCCTGCGGCTGGATGGCGGACGGACGACCTGTATCCTCGGCCCGAGCGGCTGCGGCAAGTCGACCCTGTTGAAGCTCATCGCAGGCTCCGGCCCATTTCCCTTTACCGGCTCTATCCACCTGAATCCTCAGGAGACGAAGCGGGAGGTGGCCTGGATGGGCCAGAACGATCTGCTGCTGCCTTGGTTGTCACTGATTGATAACGTTCTGCTCGGGGCCAGGTTGCGGCATGAATTGACCGAGGACAAACGGAAGCAGGCCAGGTCCCTCCTCTTGGCAGCCGGCCTTGGCGATCATGCCCAGGCCCTGCCCGCTACTCTGTCCGGCGGGATGCGCCAGCGCGGGGCCCTGCTGCGAACCCTGATGGAAGGGCGAGATATACTGCTGATGGATGAACCCTTTTCGGCCCTCGATGCCCTCACCCGCATGCGTCTGCAGGATCTGGCTGCCGGGATGATCAGCGGGCGGACGGTGGTGCTGGTCACCCATGACCCCATGGAGGCCCTGCGCCTGGCTGATCGGATACTAGTGCTGGCCGGTTCGCCGGTCCGGCTGGCGGCAGACCTGCAACCGCCCGGCAGGCCACCGCGCGATCCCGGTAGGCCTGAGATTACCCGGCAATATGCCGATTTGCTGAAGATGCTGATGAATGGAGATGGGGTATGATGAAGGCCCTGCGTCCCTTCCTGCTTGCGGCAGGCCTGCTGGCCCTGTGGCAGATTCTTGTCATCGCCACCGAGGTCCCGCCCTATATCCTGCCGGGGCCCTGGCCGGTGGCAAAGGCCCTGGCCACGCACCTGCCGGCTCTGGTCGGACATCTGGCGACCACCGGCACGGAAATCGTCATGGGCCTTGTGTTCGGGACCCTGCTCGGGACCTCCTGTGCCCTCTCTATGATTGTCTCGCCCCTGTTAAAACGCTGGATGCTACCGCTTCTGGTGATCAGTCAGGCCCTGCCGGTATTTGCCCTGGCCCCGATGCTGGTGCTCTGGTTTGGCTACGGTATGGCCTCCAAGATTGCCATGGCCGTTCTGATCATCTTTTTCCCGGTAACCTCCTCTTTTTACTACGGGATGCAGCGAACCGAGTCGGATCTGCTGGACCTCGCCCGCATCATGGGGGCAAAGCCGCTGGCCGTGCTCCGTTTGATCATTATACCCTCGGCCCTGCCGACGTTTGCGGCAGGTGTCAGGACGGCGACGGCGGTTGCCCCGATTGGCGCGGTGGTGGGTGAGTGGGTCGGTTCAAGTTCGGGTTTGGGTTTTTATATGCTCCACGCCAACGCCCGCATGCAGATCGATCTTATGTTTGCCGCCCTGGTGCTGCTGGCCCTCGTCTCACTGCTCCTCTATGCTGTCGTTGACCGTTTTCTTGCAAAACTCATTTTCTGGGAACCAAAAAAAGGATGAAGAATATGAAACATCTGGCCAAAATTCTAACAATGCTGCTTTTTGTCACCTTCACACTCTCCGCCGCGCCGGTTATGGCTGGAGAAAAGCTCACGGTGCTGCTTGACTGGTTTGTCAATCCGGATCACGCCCCGCTCTATGTTGCCCTTGAAAAAGGCTTCTTTGCCGCCAAGGGCCTGGATGTTGAGCTGATTGCGCCCGCCAATCCCAATGATCCACCGAAACTGGTGGCAGCCGGTAAGGCCGATATCGCCGTGTCGTATCAGCACCAGCACCAGATGCAGGTCGAGCAGGGACTGCCGCTGACCAGGATTGCCACCCTGATCGCCACCCCTCTCAATTGTCTGGTCGTGCTGGCCGACGGCAAGATCAAGACCATTGCCGATCTTAAGGGTAAGACAATCGGCTATTCGGTCGGTGGGTTTGAAACCGCCCTCCTCCAGGCGATGCTCGAAAAAGAGGGGCTGCGTCTTGACGATGTCAAACTGGTCAATGTCAATTTCTCACTGTCACCATCGCTTCTTTCCGGACAGGTTGACGCGGCAATTGGTGCGTTTAGGAATTTTGAGTTGAACCAGATGGCCATCGAAAAGCGACCGGGTCGGGCTTTTTTTGTAGAAGAATACGGCGTGCCGGCCTATGACGAGCTGATCCTGGTGGCCAAGAATACCGCTGTTGCCGACCCCAGGCTGCGCAAATTCGTTGATGCCCTGGAAGAAGGCGTGCAATATCTGATCAACCATCCTGACGAGAGCTGGCAGCTCTTTGTCAGCCACGGCCGGGAAAATCTTAACGACGAGCTCAACCGCCTAGCTTGGCGCGATACCCTGCCGCGTTTCGCTCTGCGACCGGGGGCGCTCGATAAAAACCGCTATAATCGTTTTGCCGCCTTTCTCAAAGAGCGGGGCGTTGTCAAAACGGTTCCTCCTCTTGATAGCTGGGCCGTCGAGCTGCCCTGAATGAGAGGGTAGGTCCCGCCATATCGGTGCAGCAACTGAAATTCTCTCCCGCTTGCCTTTCGGCCTGCGGCTTCTTATGGTCTTGCAATCACATTGAACCAAAAGCAAGAGTTTCGACCGTCCGAGAGAACCATTCATTTGCCTGAGGAGAACACTATGAGCGCAGTCCAGAACAGACTCTTCACCCCTTTCACCATCAAGAATTTCACCCTGAAAAACCGTATCGGCGTCGCCCCGATGACCAGAATTTCGGCCGGACCAGATGCCATTCCCCGGCAGGATGTCCTCGATTTCCTGGTCCGTCGGGCCAAAAACGGCGCAGGCATGGTTTATACCGAGGCCATCGTCACCGACTACGAGAGTGCCCAGGGCTATCCCCGGCAAGCCCGTATCACCACCCAGAAACAGATAGAGGCCTGGAAAACGGTGGTGCAGGCCATCTGGGCGGCCGGCTCAATGTCTGTCATGCAGATGTTCCATTGCGGTCGCATGGCCTGGGACGGTATCAATCCCGCCAACCGGATCATCGCCCCGAGTGCCATCGCCCCGCAGCAGAACAATCCCATGACCGGTGAACCCTATCCGGTGCCGGAATCGATGAGCCAATTCGATATCGATCATGTCATCAATGGCTTCGTGGAGACGGCGCGTGGCGCGGTTGCCGCCGGCTTTGACGCCATCGAAATTCATGGGGCACACGGCTATCTGATCAGTCAGTTTCTTTCAGGCTACTCAAACACCAGGACGGATGCTTACGGCGGCACTACCGAGAGGCGCTACCGTTTCGCCCATGAGGTGATCAAGGCGGTCAGGGCGGTTGTGCCGGAGGATCGCCTGCTATTTTTCAGGATATCCAACTGGGGTATAGCCGACATGGCGGTTTCGCTCTTTGCGGACCAGGACGAATGGCAGAAGGTCATCCGTTTGCTCGCAGCCGAACCCATCGACGCCCTGTCGGTATCGACCTATGATTTTCAGGACAAGGCCTTTTGCACAGAAAAGACCATGAGTCAACTCACCCGCGAGGCCACCGACAAACCGCTGTTTATCTGCGGCAAGATCCATGATCGGACAACGGCCGA
>JAUYSF010000462.1 GCA_030696435.1 Desulfoprunum sp.
CCCTGATCCTCGAATCATCCCTCATCAAAAAACACCGTCCGCGCTACAATGTTATCTTACGCGACGACAAAAGCTATCCTCTGATAAAAGTCACCGTTCAGGAAGAATGGCCTCGTGTCATGATGACCCGACGCCGTAGAAAAGACGGGGCCCGCTATTTCGGTCCGTATTCCTCCCCCACGGCAATGTGGGCCACTCTGAAACTCATCTCGGAGCTCTTCCCCTTGCGCCGCTGCACGGGCAGTTCGCTCCGGCTGCGCAAACGGCCCTGTCTCAACCGGCAGATGGGCAGATGCCTCGCGCCCTGTGCCGGCCTCGCCGACCGGCAGATCTACGAGGAGCACGTCCGAAAAATCATCATGGTGCTTGAGGGACGCAATCAGGATCTCCTGGCTGATCTCTCCAGCCGAATGCAGTCTGCCTCGGATAACCTGGAATTTGAACAAGCCGCCGCCCTGAGAGACCAAATCCAATCTCTGACAACGACCCTCGAAAAACAGCTGATCGCCGCAGAACACACCAAGGACCAGGATGTCTTCGGCTTTGCCAGAAAGGACACAGCCGTTGCCATCACGGTTCTTTTTATCCGCAGTGGTCTCATTAGTGGCAGTCGCAGTTTTTTCCTGGCAGATCCCTACGGTGAAGACCAGGCCATTCTCGCCCAGGTTCTGCATCAGTTCTACGACCAGGAAACCACCGCACCTGCAGAAGTCCTCCTGCCCTTCGAGCCGGAAGACCACCTGCTTCTCTGCGAGCGATTCAGCGACCTCAGTGGCCGGCATGTGAACATAACCGTCCCCCGCCGAGGCGATCGGATACAACTGGTCGCTATGGCCGAGGCCAACGCCCGGCAACTCTTTGAAGAACGGGACAACAAAGAACAGTCCTGGCAAAGCCTCTCGCAATCCTTGCAGAAAAAGCTGCACCTCAAGCGATCCCCCGACCGGATTGAATGCCTGGATATCTCCAATCTGAGCGGTAAGCAGGCGGTTGGCTCACTGGTCTGTTTTGAGCATGGCGAACCAAGCAGCCAAGATTTTCGCCACTTCAAGATCCGCACGGTGACAGGTCCCGATGATTACGCTATGATGGCAGAGGTTCTTGAACGCCGACTCACCAGGGCAATGGCCGAAAATACCTTGCCCGATCTGTTCGTGGTGGATGGAGGCAAGGGGCAGCTCGGCATGGCCATGCGGGTTGCCGGGAAACTTGGGATCACAGAGAATCTCGACTGGATTGGCATCGCCAAAGAAAAAGAGGAAGAAGGCGAAAAGCTCTTCAAGCCCGGTCGAAAGAATCCGATTATGCTGGCCGCCCACAGCCCGGTCCTGCTTTTTCTCATGCGAATCAGAGATGAATCGCACAGATTTGGCGTGACATTTCACCGCAAACTCAGACAAAAATCGACACTTGCCTCCCGACTCGATCAGATCCCCGGCATTGGAAATGACCGAAAGGAAAGGCTGCTCAAACATCTGGGAAGTCTCAAACGCATCCAGAATGCCTCCGTAGAGACACTTGCCGAAGTCAAAGGAATCGGCCCTGAGCTTGCAAAAGAGATATATAATTTTTTCCATTCATCGTGATATGTTGGCCTCTTTTCATTACCGGAATCGATCTTTTCATCCTTGACCAGGCAATCGAAAATGCGTACTCATCAGACCATATCGCAATCAATATCAGCCAGATCAAGACTATGATTTTTACCAAGCTGCACATGATCGCAGGGCAATATAAACTGCGGCTATCCGACCCGGCCAGTCCCTTTGGCAGATATCGCACCATTGCCGTGGGCCAGCAGGGTCTAGGGTATTTGTTCGCCTACGAGTTGATCAACACCTTCGTCCTGCCGCTGCCTGGCAGGCTTGGCATATGGCTGAGAAGCCAACTTGTTCCTCTGATATGCGGAAAGATGGGAAAATCCGTCAGACTCGGAACCGACTGCACTGTCAGAAATCCCCACAAGATACGGATAGAAGACCATGCTGTCATCGAAGATGGCGTCACCCTCGATGTCAAGCCCGCCGCCCAAAATCTGCTTATTGGCAGGAATGTGCTGATCGGTCGACGCACTATCCTGAACTGCGCCGGAGATAGCCTGGCAATCGGCAGCGGAACACACATCGGTCCTTTCTGCCGCCTCGGAACCAAAAAAGGTCTGACGATCGGCAAAAACTGTCGGATCGGCGAACTGGTCTGCTTCACAGGTGCAGCCCATGCCTATACAGATCGTGATCGGCCCATCGTGGAACAGGAGGTAACCTGTAACGGCCCGACCAGACTCGGTGATTTTGTGGTCATCGGAGACCGTGTTACCATTCTTGACGGTATAACAATCGGCAATAACGTCCAGATTTCCCCAGATTCGCTCGTGACCCGGAATATCCCGGACAACGCCCTGGTGGCAGGTGTCCCGGCCGGAATCCTGGAAAACCTAAACTGAATTTCTCATGCCCTATTTTTTGTATCTCTTTCTCAGATGGTGTCCCGGAGTGATCGGCATCTTGCTACGTCAGAAACTGTATCGCAGGCTTCTGCGGGGTTGTGGCCGTAATGTCCTCATCGGCCGCTATGTCGATCTAAAAAACCCTGGGGCCATAACCTTGGGAGACAGCGTCATTCTCAATGATTATGCCTGCCTTGATGGCAGTCAGTATTCAGGGATCGGAATGGCCATCACCCTGGGGAATAAGGTTTTCGTTGGTGCTTCCACCACCCTGACAGCTGGTCCGGGAAAAATGCTCATTGCAGAAAGCAGCAATATCGGCAGCAATTGCACGCTCAGCGCCAGATATCACGACCTGAAGCTCGAACACCACGCTTTGCTGGCCGGCTTCTGTAGGGTAGGTTCGGAAATACTGGAGATACAATCTGTCTCTGAAGAAATGTCCCCGCTAATCGGACAAGCGACGGACATCCACACGCACCTCGGCAGCGGTTGCTGGCTGGGACTCCGCTGCCAGATATCTTCAGGATTAGAAATAGGAGAAGGCTCTATCGTCGGCGCCCATTCCCTCGTAACGCAATCAGTGCCCGCTTATGCCATAGCCTTTGGCCAACCAGCCAAGGTCATTCGCAACCGGCCTTGAGGTAAGATGGGTTTTAGCATATTTCAATACGAACTGCAGATCTCTGGTTGAAAGAGAGAACAGGTCCAGAATATTTATCAATCCACACCAATAAGAAGCAATGAGGACAACACAACTATTGATTTTGCCCCTAGTGGCCCTGCTTTTTGTCTTTTTCATCTATTATCTGGCCGAAAAAAGCAGCGCCCCTCCAACCGTCAAAAGCTCTCCAGTGAATATTTCAAAATTACAAATAATTGAGTCAAAACCAAACACTACAAAAGAAATGCTTCTTACAGAAGCCCCACCTCACCTTAATGCCAAGACTGAAGAAATGGCCACCGATTGGCAACAGGTGAACACCTCAATACGTAAAGACGAGGCGTTCGCTCTGGTCCAGGTAAAAATGTACAACCAAAAACCCTTTTCGGACGAACAGTATTCATTTCTTCCATCTGACCGGATATACCTCGTCATAGAGTTTGAAAATCTTACGCCGGGAGAGCACCTGCTGTCCGCCTCCTGGATAAACCCGGAAGGCCAAACTGTCAGCATTGCTGATCACACCATCAGCCTCAAATCACCGGAAATAAACCATCGCTCCTATTTCTGGCTGGAGTTGATGAAAAATGGCGGTTTTACTGAAATGATAACCGGCAAGGAATATAAAGGAAATGTCTATGGTTCCTGGAAGGTAGAGATATATCTGAATGGAAAATCTGTAGCTCTTCAAAATTTTATAATACAGGATACGTAATTCCATTTCCAAATCAAGATGAGAACCAGAAGGCAAGCGAGCAGCGACGAGACAGTACATACACGTACGGCGAGGAGCCGCACAGCGTAGCCGATTCAGTTCAACCCCCCTTGAGGGGGACAAAGCTAACGCATGATTTGGAAATGGAACAAGACGGTTGAGATGCCACAAATGAAAGATTTCCCTCCTGCACCTCTCTCCCACGCTGCCATAGCCCACCAACCCAATAGACAGATTTGCACGGATAAACGGCAACATATATTCACAAATTGAACTACTGAGGTAAATATTCTACATAAGACAAGAAATATGTGGAAAATGAATTGCCGAAACAAGATATATGTGATATGTATTCCTGGTAAAGTATCAATTAACCCCCCAATACGTTGATTTCCTTCCAAGAATTTCTCAACTTCACACGAGGTATGTCATGAAAAACTTAATGACAATTTTACTAGTCTTCAGTTTTGCCCTTTTACTCAATGGCTGTGGAGAATGGGATAATCTCGTAGATTCAGTCTCTGGTTCTGATGATGACGAAGCAACAACCACGACAGTGGAAGCACCGCGAAAGGATGTGTCTACACCTACAACACAACCTACTACAACACCTACAACACCTACAACACAACCCAGCACAGACGGTACCTACAAAAACAAAGCTACATATACCAGCTCAGGCGTGGCACCAGCTAACAGAGGTGGCGGATCCACTTTCAGAATAGGCAAAAAAGGTACCGCATTCGGAAAAACGATCAAAGTTGTCTTTTCTAATGGTTGGTCGGTAACTATACCGGATACCTCAAAAAGATTTGAAAAGAATAACTTTATTTATAGAGCAGGTGGCGGTTCATTCAGAAATGCCGAAACATGGACTTCCCACGGCGGAGTTTTTATCTGCGCTAATTCTGGTAATAAGAGTAGGTCGTTAACAATATTTTATTAATAACCTACAGAAGATCCGCCTGTATCCAAAAAATTTCTTAAAGAAGGAGCATTCGATGAAGAGAATCTGCAGTTTATTTTCCATCCTTTTACTGGCCTTACTCTTGAATGGTTGCGGCAGCAGCGATGATAAGACTGATGCAACTACTGGCACCGGTGATGATC
>JAUYSF010000058.1 GCA_030696435.1 Desulfoprunum sp.
TCACTCAACTTCCGGTTTAAAAATAATCTCAGTGTTCTCGATAACCGGGGCATGAGGGATCTGGATAGAATTGTCGAGTATTTACAGGAGACTCTGGGCAAAAAAATCATTCTTTCGGGTTTTGCCGACAATTCCGGGGATTATGAGCACAATAGAATTCTGGCCCTGGAACGGGCTGAAACTGTGGCGCAAGAACTCCGATCGCGCGGCATTCCGATCAGCACGGTTATCAGTGCCGGTGAAGAGTTGCCGGTGGCAGCAAACGCCACGGACCTGGGTCGGGAGAAAAATCGACGGGTTGAGGTATGGATCAAATAACCGCTACGGGCAATTTTGTTGAAAGAGGAGGAGCGTGGAGCACAGAACTCTTGTGTATACTTGGGCTACGGGGGGAGCCTGATCCCGAGTGGAATCGTCTTCTGAGAGAGTTGATCATTGATTGTCCTGCCCCAGTCAGTTCAATACCTCGTTCATCCTGGATAGACTGTCTTTTTTGCCGATGACGACAATAACATCGCCTGCATCAAGCCTTTCTGTCGGCAGAGGGTTGAAGACCATCTCATTGGTGATCTTCTTGATGGCCACGACAATGACCCCGAAATCCTGCCTGAGCTTACTGCTCACCAGGGTCTTGCCAATCAGCGGCGAGGAGGCGCTGATGACTGCTTCCTCCATCTTCAGGCCGAGTTCATCGTTCATCATGGTCTGATCGATGAAGTCCACAACCGTCGGTTTACTGAGGATCTCCGCCATTCTTCTCCCCCCCATGAGATAAGGGCAGACAACCCGGGATGCCCCGGCACGCAGGAGCTTTGTCTCGTTTTTTGGATCAGAGGCTCTGGACAAGATAAAGAGATCGGGGCGCAATCCTTTAGCGGTAAGAGAGATGAAGACGTTGTCCGAATCGGAAGTAACGGTGGTCACCAGGCCTCTTGCCCTTTGAATACCGGCCTTGAGCAGGACTTCCTCTTCGGTGGCATCCATATTCAGATAGAGGAATCCCTCTGCCTCAAGCAGTTCTATATGGGCAGGGTTCTGCTCAATGACCACAAGAGGGATTTTCTCTTTGACGAGTTCCTGGGCAATGGTGCTGCCTATCCGGCCATAACCGCAGATAATATAATGATCCTTGAGCGTTGAAATCTTCTTTTCCAATTTTCTCCTCCCCAGCAATGCCCGTAGTTCGCCCTCAATAAACATCTGGGCGACCTGACCGAGGGTGTAGGTAAGTACGCAGATACCTGAAATAATAATTAAGATAGTGATTGAGCGCCCAAGGATTGAAAGGGGCTTGATCTCGGAAAAACCTACGGTGCTGATGGTGATCATCGTCATGTAAAAGGCTTCAAATGGTGTCATATCTTCCAGGAAGGTATAACACAAGGTGCCTGAGGCGATGATGGTGAATAAAAGAAAGAGTGAGAGTCTGAGCCTGGAGAAATCCATATTTCCTAATGATTCATTAGTCCGATGACCAGGGTGGTCCCGGCTTCTTCATGCTTCTTCACGCGAATTGTTCAATCGCTTTTTCTATACCATGGAAGATATCTGTCAGCCAGACTAAAGTCGTTGCCGCTTGAGGGATTTTTTTGAATAATTATCGATAATTCAAAGAAATGATCTGTCATCTTCACATCATCATGCAACTTTTTTGCAACGGAGATTGCCGAAAGCAGTTCTTTGTGCGATGATCAAGAAGAGGAGGAAGAAAACGAAACGTTCGGCACATGTTCAACCCTATACTTTCGGTGATTATCATGCCTCACTGCATTCTGGAATATACTAATAATATCGCAGATGAGCCGATATGGGCAGATATCTTCAAGGAAATCCATGCTGTTTTAATAGCAACCGGTGAATGGCACGGAGTGGAAATTAAAAGCCGTGCTCTTGAGTTGACCAATTACTATATCGGCAATGGTAATCCCCACCAGGCCTTTGTCACTCTCTGCATCCAGATACTGGCAGGACGGAGCGATAGTCTGAAAAAAAGCATCTCGGAAAGTTGCCTCAAAGTCCTGGCCGGCCATTTCCCACTTACCCTCAAACAGCTCCATACCAGCATAACCGTGCAGATTGTCGACATTCACGAACCGAGTTACTGCAGGCGAATCAATTGATTTCAAGATTCCGTAACCATTCGGCGATTAACCGGCCAATGCCGTTTCCACCCTGTTTCTCCCTTCCTTCTTGGCTGTGTAAAGGGCATTGTCGGCCCTGGTGATAAATTCTGTTTCATCTTCTTTGCCGGAAAATTCGGCTATCCCGATGCTGATCGTTCTCTGGCCGGCAACAGGGAAATGGTGCCGGGCGACTGCGGCACGTATCTTCTCGGCCAGTTCTGCTGCCCCAGAGACATGCGTTTCGGTAAGAACGATGATGAATTCCTCTCCGCCATATCGGGCGAAGATATCGGTATTACGGATTGTTTTGGTGACAATCCCAGTCGTTGCCGCCAAAACCATATCACCGATACTGTGGCCGAATGTGTCGTTCACCTGTTTGAAGTGATCCAGGTCGAACATGAGGAGCGAAAGGGGACGACCATACCTTTTCGCTTTATTGATTTCGAATTGAAGCAGGTCGAAAAACTTTCGTCTGTTGAAAATCCCGGTCAGGGGATCGGTTTCGGAGAGCTCCCGCAGTTTTTCTTCAAATCGTTTCCGCTCGATGATTTCGGTAAGCAATAATTCGTTTGTTTTAGCAAGATCGGCAGTCCTTTCCTTCACCCTGGTTTCAAGTTCGTCATGGGCCTTCTGCAGTTGCTCCTGCGTCCTTTTTCGTTCGGTAATGTCCTCGACTACTGCGTCCATCCAGGCAATTTCACAGTTTTCATCAAACTGGGCAGCAACGGAGACGGAACACCAGATCGGTGTTCCGTCTCTTTTGTGCATGGCAAACTCCCGGTCTTTTACTGAACCGCTACGTCTGATTATCTCGATGAATTCCAGCCTGTCTGAAGGGTTTTGGTATCGGGTCGACACATCCGTTGTCATGAATTCGTCAGTAGAGTCAAATCCGTAAATCCTTGCCATTGCCGGATTTGCCTGGATGATTTCCCCGCTGACGGCGACCCGACAGACTCCGATGTTCACATTATTGACAAGCGAACGGTATTTTACTTCACTTTCGATCAGAGATTTTCTGGTTGTAATTATCCGAATGGACTGTTCGGCCAGATCGGAAACAAACCTGACCAGCGCCAAATCGTAGGCTGTGATGTATTCCACCTTTTCCCTGGTGAAGACCGGCATCGCATCTACCGCCGCGAGATAGCGATTGAGATCATAACCGAGTTCGACCGCCTGATGGGTGAAATATTCCCTGTCCGGCAACTCACCCTCGAAAAAAAACTGGGTGAGAAAGAGGGTCGCGAGATGAGTATCCGCGACCACGATCGGAAAGGCAACATGCCAAAGACCGTTTCCGCATTTGTATTGCAGGACCTCGCAATCTCCACGGTGATCATTGACGTACCGGTCACTTACCCGGCAACGACTTTCGGATACCGGATGGGCGCGATGAAAAACATTACAGATTTCCGGCCAACCGGCTTTGATGAGTATCGTCTGATCAATCGCATCAATGATGGTCATCGGCAGACCGCTCGCCCGGTAGTTGGAGTCGGCGAGTTTTTGAAGCATCTCCATGTCCAGCAAATCGCCCAGCCTGTAATCGTCCATAACCCTCTCATTTTGCAATTCGGCAGTTGACAGTTTTTTGTCTTTTCCTTATCGACGAAAGTCGAATGTCTCAACCATCAAACCTGTTCTTCTTTCCACATATCCTTGGTAAACCTGACACATCGGTTACGGCCTTCCGCTTTTGCGCGATAGAGCGCCACATCGGCAAACTTAATACAGCTCCAGAGTGTGCCGGTATCAGCAGGAAATTCACTTGTCCCCAGGCTGATTGTCTTCTGAATCACCCCGTCCGGAATCTTTATCTTGAGTTGCTCGATATTCACACGAATTTTCTCGGCAATATTCATGCTTTCCCCCTCGTTGATATCGAGCAGCACCGCCAGAAACTCCTCGCCGCCGAAGCGGATGACGATATCCGATTCACGAATACTCTGGCGAATGACTTTTGATGTTTCTTTGAGCACGAGATCGCCGGCATTGTGTCCATAGGTGTCATTGACTTGCTTGAAGTAATCAAGATCGCACATAATAAGTCCGATCGACTTGCCCCTGCGGAGGACACCGGCAACTATCTTTTCGGTATATTCTTGCAAGTAACGCCGATTGTTCAAGCCTGTCAGAGGGTCGATCAGCGCCGAATCCTTGAGTGAACTCATCAGTCGTTTCGTTTCGATGACGGCCAGGGACTCGTTGATGTACTGCTCGGCCTTATAGACTTTTGCTTCAATGGCTTTTTTGTCGGACGGAGTATCCGGCGTATCGAAGACGAACTGCACAACGGCAACGGTAGCGCCACCGACCACGATCGGCAGGCAGTAGTGAACCCATCCCTCTTGACCGGTAAATTGCCGGCAGATTTCAGGAAAAATAGTAGATGTGATGATATGGCCGGTTCGCTTGGCCTTACAGAGATCATTGTCATCAAGGATTGCGTGATTGCACAACATCTCTTCCTGGTCGAAGCTGCTCGGGTAGGTCATATGCATCGCATTTTTTGCATTGACGATCTGGTAGATAAAACATCGACTGATACCGAGCTGCTGCGTGAACACCTCGCCAATCCGCTGGTATACTTCTTCCAGGCTGTCATCCTCCTCGATAACCTTCTTGAAGACCGAAAGGTTGTTGATTGACTCCATCAGACTGTTAAATTCCGTTGACAGCATCCCAATTTCGTCAATTGAGGTTATGGCGATGCGTTTTGTCAGTGCCGTTTGGCCCTCCCCATGGGCGATATCCTGGAAGCTACCGATCAATGACCTGAGGGCCTTGATGATCCCTGAGATAATATACAGACTGAGCAGGGTCAGGCCGATAAAGATGGCCCCGACAGTGAAGAGCATGAAATAGGATCTGGATTCAGTAATGCTTTTCAGGTCTTGACGCAGGTTGGCAAGATAGGTCTCCGAGGCATCGGTATAGACCCCTGTGCCGATCCAGTAAGCTGTCCCGGGGATCATGGTCGCGTAGCTTATCTTCGGGGTATCTCCTTTTCCTGGTTTGGGCCAGAGATATTCGAGAAAACCCCCGCCTTTTTGGGCCAGTTCAAAGAGGCCTCTGACCACAAAAATCCCGTTCGCATCTTTCATCTGACTGAGATCTTTTCCCTGCAGTTCGGGTTTGGGTCCTGTTACGATATTGACTGTATCCTTAAAGACAAAAAAATAGCCGGACTTGTCCTCTTCAAAACGGACATCCTTCAGCATAGCCTGCAACATCCGCTCTTGCTCCGCGGTAGAGGTCACCGATTTAAGAGTCGTGGCAAGGGTTGCGGCCAGGGTATCGGTTGCAACCTTGATCTGGGCTCTGTGAGAAATGCTAATGGATTCTTCGGTTTTTTTCAGGCCGATGTCTTTAATTTTGTTGATATTCACCCAGGCGAACTGGGCATTGACCATGAACATGACCAGAGTCATTGCAATGATCAGGTACATTTTTTCTCGTACTGTGAGCCGGTTTAACATATCGTTCCTCAGGGTGATTGGGGTGGTAACAAAAACGCGCTCAATGTAATGGATATACGCTGCATGTGAAAAAGCAGATCCATCGTACTGTACTCGTACAGGAATAATGCCAAACAACGTTAATAAAAGCAAATTCATATCAGAAAAAATTGAACTCCTTATTTGGGACCTTTAAACGTGCTTCAGTTGACCGGTAAAATCTACTCCAGCAAATCCACAGCGGATAACCATTATCATGCACGACAGAAAGACAAAAAATGGTTTGTGAAATAACTATTTATACGCTAATCTAACGTAAAATCCGACACAAAGGACCAGGCTTTGCTTTTCCCCCTTAAGAAGGTCTTGTTATTTCCACCCGCCTTAGCGTCAGGCGCGATCAAGCGTTTTGGTGCTTGGCCTTATAGGGCATTTAATTTGGAAGATTGGGATTGCAATGTATCTTGAATATTTTGATTTGAAACGCCATCCCTTTCGAATCACACCGGATCCAACTCTTTTTTGTTCGGGCGGTGGCCGCGGTGAGATCCTTGAAGCTCTGATATATGCCATTACCACAGGTGAAGGTATCGTCAAGGTGGTTGGCGAGGTGGGCAGTGGAAAGACCATGCTCTGCCGCATACTGGAGGAGCGCCTGCCGGAATCTATTGAGATTGTCTATCTGGCTAATCCAAACCTGTCTCCGCACGATATTGTATACGCCATCGCTTTTGAGTTGAAGCTCCCGGTTACAGTGGCCACCGAGCGCCTGGTGGTGATGCAGCAATTGCAGGCCTACCTTCTTGGGCAGCATGGCGCCAACCGCAGCGTCGTGGTGTTTATCGAAGAGGCTCAGGGGATGCCCGTGGAAACCCTGGAAGAAATCCGGCTACTCAGCAATCTGGAGACTCATCGCCATAAACTTTTACAGATCGTGCTGTTTGGCCAGCCGGAGCTTGAAAAAAACTTACGAAACCGCACAATTCGCCAGCTCAAAGAGCGGATTACCCATAGTTTTCACCTGGACCCGTTGACCACCGCGGAGGTCAGTGAATACATTCGTTTTCGCCTCCAGGCTGCAGGTTGTGGCAAGTCGGGAGTGTTCAGCTCCAGAGCTGAACGGCTCATTGCCCGGGCTTCTCGTGGTCTTATCCGACGAATCAATATCCTGGCGGATAAGGCCATGCTGGCTGCCTATGCCAATCCTGGAGTCGGGGGGGCGGCCAATTCTGCGCGGGCAATGGTTCGTTCACGGCATGTGCGGGCGGCAATTCGCGACAGTGAGTTCGGCCTGCCTTTCTCCCGTCCGGCTTGGCTTATGGGCATGGGAACGAGCTTCCTGGTTTGTATATTGGTGGCTGTTTTCGGATGGAATCGATTTAATGCCATAGCCGTTCTGCCGGCCTTCTTGTCTGGGAACCCCGTGTCGTTGAATGGTCCCATCGTCGGGGCTCGAGTTGAAACAACTCAGGCGAAGACCAACGGCAATTCTTCAGAAATGTTGATAAAAGAGCGGTCTGTTCCAGAAAAACCGACCGCGATTGAAGAACAGCAATCAAAAAGCCTGGTTGCAATAGTGGATGCCCCTACTACCCCTGAAACACACACTACCCCTCCTCTGAGTCCCGTGTCCAAACCGTCCCCACCTCCGACCACTCCGCCGTCTCAAAAAGATCTCATGCAAATGACAGGATCTGTCGAGAAGACGACAACTGGGCCGGCACAGAGAGTTGCTGTGAAATCGGATATACACCTGTTGGATCTGCGCCGTAACGCTACCACCAAATGGTTGCAAGAAGAACATCCAGCCGAATATACGATTCAGCTGCTGGCTGTCGATGTCGGCAATGAGGTAGATATTGAAAGGTTTTTTCGACAAATATCCCCAACGTCCCTGCTGGATAAGGTCTATGTCTGCCCGATACGACGCGAAGAGCATGATGTGTGGGTAGTAGTGTATAACGAGTTTCAGGGGGCCTCTTCGGCCCGCCGGGCTATTGATGGCTTACCCCTGGAGTTGCGCCGGTTTCAACCTTTTGTACGCCATTTGGATGAGATCCTTCGTGGCTCTCACTCAAACGGCGCACAAAAATGATTGAGCACAACCATACCTGACGAGAGGTCGCTTCATGGCCTTTTTGAGAGTATCACGTTGCGTCTTTTTTGGAGAAACAAATATGTCCATACGAAAAACAGTCTGCCTGAACGGTCTTCTTGTTGTTCTGGCCTTTGTCGTGGCAGGTTGTGGCGCCAACTTGGCTGAGCGTCCCGCTGACGGTCGACACATCACTCCCCTTGAGACACCGTTACCAACAACAGTTCCGGAGATCGTCCAGACCCCCTCATTGCTTGTTCCCCCTGATTCGGAGGCAAAACTTGATGTGTATTCCGTAGTGGTATACGATGTCCCGGTGCAAGAGCTCTTGTTTGCAATGGCCCGTGATGCCTCCTTGAATCTTGACATACATCCCGGCATCAGTGGCAATGTCACGTTGAATGCCATTGATCAGACCATGCCGCAAATCCTGGCCAGGATCGCCCGGCAGGTCGATATCCGCTGGGAGCTTGCCCGCCCCAACCTCATTGTCGAACCGGATACGCCTTTTCTGCGCACCTATCGCATCGATTATGTCAACATTGCTCGGAAGTCCGTGGGTGAAGTAAACGTAGCCACCTCCATATCTACCACTGGTGCTTCCGGAGTCGGTGACAGTGGTGGTGGGGGAGGTGGTGACAACAATTCCACAACCAAAATCAGCCAGGAGTCCAACAATATGTTCTGGGCCACCCTGGTCGCCAACCTGCACGGCATTTTAGGCGAAAGTGGCGGTGGCGCTGGGGCTGCTGCAACGGGTGAAACTGCTGCAGCCCCGGCTGGAGCAGCAGGCACCGCTGCAGCCACGCCCGTTGCAACTTCATCAAGTGTCATCATCAGTAATCCTGAAAGCGGCCTTATTTCGGTTCGGGCCACAAGCCGACAGCACGAGGATGTTCAGCGCTTTATTGATCTTCTGCAAACCCGTGCCTTACAGCAGGTGCTCATCGAGGCCACTGTGGTGGAGGTGCGTCTGAAAGATCAGTATCAGACGGGGGTTGATTGGGCATCCCTCGGTCGCGACGGCGGTCAATTCGGTTTTATCCAGAGTTTGACCGGTATCAATCTGGCGAGCCCGCCTGTGAGCACATTGACCATTGACAAGAGCGCCGGCCCGGACGCTCTGACCGGAACCATAAAGCTTTTAGAGCAGTTTGGTGACCTCAAAGTGTTGTCCAGCCCTAAGGTGATGGTGTTAAATAACCAGACCGCCATGCTCAAAGTAGTGGATAACAAAGTGTATTTTACCGTCGAAGTCACAGCAGGCACTGCAGCTACTGCAACCAGCCCGGCAACCCCTGCCACCTACACGAGTACCGTGCACACCGTACCTGTCGGCTTCGTCATGGCCGTGACGCCCCAGGTCAGCGAAAGCGAGCAGGTCACTCTCAATGTTCGGCCGACTATCTCACGGATCATCGGCTTTGTGAATGATCCCAGCCCAGCTTTGGCAGTATATAATATAATAAACCGGGTACCGGAAGTTCAGGTCCGGGAAGTAGAGTCGATCCTCAAGGTGGCCAGTGGCCAGATTGGCGTGCTTGGCGGTCTGATGCAGGATACACTGGATAAAAGCACCGCCGGGATCCCTGGTATCTCGCATGTTCCCTTGCTTGGCAATCTGTTCAGCTATCGGGACGATTCTGCAAGCAAAACTGAGTTGGTTATTTTTCTGCGACCAGTGGTGATCCATCAGGCCAGCCTGGACGGTGACCTGCAGCAGTTCAAGAACCAACTGCCCACTTCGCAGCCGGTCCCTCCCAGCCCCTTTCCGAACAGGCAGTTATTTGATCCGGAGATGCAATGAGTCTATTGATGGAGGCCTTACGCAAGGCTGAACATAAAAAACAGGCAGCCGGGGTTGACAGCCCTCCGGAGCCGGTTGATCGGGAAACCCGTCCTGATGAACAGTTATTGTCTCAAACGCAACCCTCCATGCAGAAAGCCGAGGATGCAGATATTGGTCTGAAGCTGTCGACGGATGAGACCCTGAAAATTGAGGGCGAAAACGAAGACGGGACGACGGAATCCGCAGAGGAAGACACCAACGATACGCTCGATGTTTGGGAAAGTGAGGAGGACGCAACGAAAATTTCCCTGGTGGAAGATCCTGCCTCGTTCGATCTGCAACCGGAGGTACATGTCGATTTTGGGGCTGCGCCTGATCCGGTTATTGAATTTCCAGCCGAGGAAGCAGTACAGGCATTGGACGTACCTGAATTTATACATGAATTGCAGCCTGCATCCGATATTCCCGCAGTGTCTGTTATTGCTACGACCGGTGCTTCAATGGCAGCCTCCAGGCAGGCTGCCCAGGCGGTGTTTGTCGCCAAAAACAAGCACCAACGCCTGACTCGCAATCGGCGATTGCTTCTCGTGGGGATGGTGGCAGTGTTTATGATGCTTGGGACGGCTGGGTATCTGTTTTTTTCCCACCAAACAACCATGATGAACTTCACCAAATCTATTGTACCTGTCAAGACGGTTGCTCCTCCTGCCGAACCGGTGAATGTCCCACAGAAAGCAGCCGAGGTTGAACCAAGCAGCCCGACTGCGCCTGTGCTTACCGACGCGGGGAAAACGCAAGCTGTCAGTGATGGTGCGGCCGGATCTTCTGAACAGAAATCGGTTAGTGACCAGCGGTCACCCCCTGTACAGGTTGGGAATGCCCTGCCTCAGACCGCACCTGGCTTACCTCAGGTCCTTGATGCAGTGCCACAAGCAAAGATCCTTCCGGTGGCCTCTTCCTTGCCCATACCTGCGCCCACAGCCGTATCTCCATCCAGGCAGGACCTTCCTGCCGCGCCCCAACTCGAACCGAAACCGTTGCCGCTGCCCGAGTATCAAACACTTTCTCAGTCTGCAATCAGTATCACCCACCATGAATCACGACCACAGATAGATCCATTATCAACAGAGGCATATGCGGCGTATCAGCAAGGCGATTTTGCCCAGTCCAGACGCAATTACCAGCAGATCCTCCAGGCCAACCCTGAACATCGTGGCGCCATGCTTGGCCTGGCCGCTCTTGCAATGCACTCGAAAGAGGTGGACCTGGCGCGTGATCTCTATCTGCGATTGTTGGAGCGTGATCCCTCCGATCCTCTGGCCAAGGTTGGCCTTATGGCGATCATGCCGAAGGGTGACCCTGCGAGCACGGAAAGCGAGTTGAAACTTCTCCTTGAGGTGCATCCAAACATTGCCCCGCTCTCGTTTTCTCTAGGTAACCTGTATGCTGCCGGGCAGCGCTGGAACGAGGCGCAACAGGCCTATTTCAATGCCTTGCAGGCAGCCGGAAAGGCCGCATCCCGACCGGAGGCGGTATCTCCGGATTATCCATTTAATCTGGCGGTAAGCTTGGAACATCTCAATCAATTCAGTCTGGCCGTCAGATATTATCGGCAGGCCTTAAAACTTGCAGCTCAACATCCTGCCGGTTTTGACCGGGAAGCTTTACGGCAGAGACTGGATAATCTCAACCAGATAGAGACGCAATGATCCCGAAAGGAACCAAAAAACCGCTGGGTACAGTTCTGGTTGAACAGGGTTTTGTTTCTGAAGACCAGTTGCGCATCGCCCTGCAGGAACAAAAACTGACGAATAAACCACTTGGCAAGACCTTGATCGAATTGGGTTTTGTCACGGACGCCATTATTCGCGATGTCTTGAGCGAAAATATCGGACAGGGGAGTGTTGATCTTACCCATACGGTCATTGACGCCGAGACACTGAAGCTGGTGCCGCAAGATATGGCCCGGCGGTACAATATTTTACCGCTTTCTTTCGATAAGTCGGCAAACAAACTCACGCTGGCCATGGCCGATACCTTTAACGTGGTGGCCATGGACCAAGTTCTGGCCCTGCACCGCGGAGCATTTCAGGTCACTGCCGTGCTCAGCGGCGAGGCGGATATTATCCGAGCCATCGAGCAGTTTTACGGATTTGAACTTTCCATTGACGGTATCCTGCGAGAAATCGAAACCGGAGAAATTGACTACCAGAGTCTGCAACTGGGTAATAATGAATACAGCCATCCTATGGTGCGTCTCATCGATGCCCTGCTGGCAGATGCGGTACAACGCGGGGCTTCCGATATCCATTTTGAGCCGGAGGCCGGGTTCCTGCGCATACGCTACCGTGTTGATGGGGTTCTCCGTCAGATCCGCAGTCTGCATAAGAATTATTGGCCGGCCATGGTGGTACGCCTCAAGGTAATCAGCACTATGAATATCGCTGAATCACGGGCGCCGCAAGATGGCCGCATTTCTCTTTCTCTGGTCGGTCGGCAGATTGACTTCCGGGTCGCAGCCCAACCCACTATCCATGGCGAGAATATTGTTCTGCGTATTCTCGATCGCCAGAAAGGTATTGTTGCTTTGGATAAACTGGGGTTGACCGACGACAATCTTGACCAGCTCAAGCTCATGCTGGCCAGGCCGGAAGGGATCATCATGGTTACCGGTCCTACGGGAAGCGGCAAAACCACCACCCTCTATTCGGTATTGAATCACGTGAATACCGAAGCAGTCAATATTATGACCATGGAGGATCCGGTGGAATACCCCATGGTCTTGATCCGTCAGTCATCGATCAATGAGAATGCTAAAATGGGCTTTGCCGATGGCATTCGCTCGATGATGCGGCAGGATCCGGATATCATCCTGGTTGGAGAGATCCGGGACCATGAGACCGCAGAAATGGCTTTCCGCGCCGCCATGACCGGCCATCAGGTCTTTTCAACCCTGCACACCAATTCGGCGGTCGGGGCCATCCCCCGTCTGCTGGATATAGGGGTACTGCCTGATATCATGGCCGGCAATATCATCGGTATTGTGGCCCAGCGGCTGGTCCGGCGTCTGTGTCCCCAATGCAAGCGCCCCTATCCGGCAGGTGAACTGGAACGAAAACTGCTTGGTGTGAACCCTGACCAGCAGGATGTCACTATTTACCAGTCTACCGGCTGTAAAGAATGTGAACAACAGGGCTATAAAGGTCGGACCACGGTCATGGAGCTGTTGAGAATCAATGCCGACCTGGAAGAATCGATCGCCAAGCGGCTCAGTACCCGTGAGTTGCTGAACAAAGCCTTGGCCGGTGGTTTTCAGCCGCTGGCCAACGATGCCTGCCGTCGGGTACTGGATGGCACCACCAGTCTGGATGAAATCAGCAGGGTGGTGGACCTTACCGATCGTCTGACTAATTAGACACTACACGCTTCTTCGCCATGGCACTTTTTCAATATAAAGCCCTCACCAGCAAAGGAAAAACAAGAACGGGGAACCTGGATGCCGCCAATATCGCCGATCTGGAAAAACGCCTGCTCCGAATGGGCCTCGACCTCATCACCTGCAATATCCGAAACCCAAAAAAACCTATGCTCGGCGTGCGCAAGGTGCAGAGGATCGACCTGATCAACTTCTGCTTTCATATGGAGCAGCTTATTGTGGCAGGGGTGCCGCTGCTGGAAGGATTGGCCGACCTGCGCGATAGTTTGGAGCATCCCCGCTTTCAGGAGGTGATTGCCAACCTGATAGACGAAGTGGAAGGAGGAAAGACTCTTTCCGGTGCCATGGCCGAGCATCCTGTGGTGTTTGATGTCTTATTTATCAATCTGATTATCGCAGGTGAAGCAACCGGGCAATTGGGAGATATTTTCGCCTCTCTCACCAGGACCATCAAGTGGCAGGACGAACTTGTTTCAACAACCAAGAAGCTGTTGCTCTTCCCGGCTTTTGTCGGCTCAGTGGTTCTTGCCGTCACTTTTTTTCTGATGATCTACCTTGTACCCCAGTTGGTAGGATTCATCAAAGAGATGGGGGGCAAATTACCGTTTCATACCCGGGCGCTGATCGCGACCTCGAATTTTTGTGTTCATTACTGGTATGTTCTTTTGATTGTGCCCATTGTCCTTTTTTTTGGGATCAGATTTCTAGCCGCTAAGAGTGCCAGGGTGCGATACCTGCTGGATGACTGGAAACTGAGAATCTGGTTGATTGGGCCTGTATTGAAAAAGATTCTGCTTTCACGCTTTGCCAATTTTTTCGCCATGATGTATGCGGCGGGCATCCCGATTTTGGATTGTCTGGAGATTGCAGAGGGAATAGTGGGTAATGTGGTTATCAAAGAGGCATTACAAGAAGTCGGAGCAGATATCAAAGCAGGAATTGGAATTGCCGCAAGCTTTGAAAACAGCGGCTTGTTTCCGCCTCTGGTGGTGCGAATGTTGAAAGTTGGGGAAACCACCGGGGCCTTGGATCATGCCCTGCTCAATGTCAGTTATTTTTATGATCGGGATATTCAAGATGCAATCACGAAGGTTCAGGCGATGATCGAGCCGGCCATGACCGTTATTCTCGGGGCAATACTCGGTTGGGTTATGCTTTCGGTACTCGGTCCGATTTACGATACGATCAGCAAAATCAAGATGTGAGCGACCAGGAAATGCCCTTCTTTCAAACCATGACCACTGTCCGTGTTTTGCTCCTGACCTCACAGGGGCTGCATGTTTTTTCCTGGCAGAAGGATGTTCTCTCTCCGGTCGGGAAGTTCTCAGCCGATGAACGTGGTCTGGCCGAGTTCAACCGGTATCTGAGCTCTTCGCTTGACATCCCGGTGTATCTTGTTGCTGATATTATCGAAGAGGACTTCCGCATTGAACCCGTAGCCCATGTCTTGGGAAAAGATCGGAAAGTGCTTCTTGAACGAAAGCTCTTCCAATTCTTTCGGACCTCCGAATATCGCTCTGCCAGAATCCAGGAGAGGGAAGAGGGCGGTCGGCGGGACGACAGGGTGCTTTTCAGTGCTCTGACCAATAGTGATCGGCTCACTTTCTGGATTCATAGCATTCTGGACAAAAAAATCCAGATCAAAGGCATCATCTCTGTGCCGTTGCTGATGGAGTTATTCACCGAGTTCCTGCATCTTGATAAGGTCCCGCATCTGTTGCTGGTCAACCTGGAGAAGCATAGCGGTCTGCGCCAGACCTATCTACAGCGGAGTCGACTGAAATTCAGCCGTCTTCTTTCGCAGGCCACGACCATGGATGGTAGTCTGGCGGAGATGATATTGGCCGAATGCAGTCATACCCGGCAATATCTGGAAAGGTTGAAACTCCTGCCCCATGATCAGCCTCTGGACATTCATATCTATGTTCAGGACGGGTCCGGAGACGAGCTTGGTAAGAATCTGGCGAACAGCGCGTTGTTGCACTTTCATTTCCATGAGACCGGGATGACAGCTGCTGAACTCAATATCGATCCAGCATTGACAGGCGACCAGGGAGAAGTTTTCCTTTGCCTGGTGCAGGCATTGCGCACCAAAAGGTTGTTCAATGCCTATGGTCCGGCCCCGGTCATCCGCTACCATCGTCTCCATCAAATCCGTCGGGGATTGATTGTCGGCACATCCTTGATCGTCGCTGTCGCCCTGCTGGCGGGAGCTTCTCTGTTGATTGACGGATTTGACAAACGTACAGCGCAAAATATGCTCGATCAGCAAGCATTGATGTTCAAGCGTCAACACCAGAAGCTGAGTGAAGATTTTCCGGAGACCCCGATCCCGGCCGAGGTTATGAAAAACGTCGTGGAATCGGTTGAGCGCATCCAGCAACAGGCGGTTTCTCCAACGCAGATAATGACCTTGATAAGCCGGGCTGTGGCTCTCAGTCCGGGCATTCGTCTGCAGCAACTCGACTGGCAGCTGTCCGCCCCTGTCGAGACCGTGGACGGCCAACCCACCGAAGGACAACCTGAAACCGCAATAGGGGGAGAGAAGAAGGTCGAGGTTCCAGCACTCGTGCCAGGTCTGCTCGCAGGAAAGGCACATGTGACCACCACCCTGAATGGCGTTGTTTTCCCCAGTGGTGGATACTGGGATGCTCAGCGCAGTGTCACCGGTTTTATCGCTGCTCTGGAACAGATCCCCGGCCTGAAGGTCACGCCAGTCTCAATGCCCACGGAAACCAACCCTGATGCGACTGTCAAGGCGACTCTGGACGACAGCGATATTCTGGCCGAGTTCTCATTAAAACTCGAGTATAAGCTGATGCCATGAAAATCAATTCTTCTTCTCAGCAGCAGGATAGGCTCCTGCTCAAATGGCCGGTGCTGTTATTGGTACTCGGCATACTGGTGAGTGCTGTCTGGTGTGGTGGTGTTTACCAGTTCAGGGAGAGCAATAACAGGGCACTGCAGGTAGCTCGGACAAATCGGATACAGATGGAAACATCGGTACGGCAGATCGAGGATGAAGCAAAAACCGTTCGCGGGTTTATTGATCGTTACCGGCAACTGACAACAGATGGGCTGATCAACGATGAAGACCGCCTGGAATTGGTGGAGACCGTAGATCGCATCCGTGCCAAGCATAAGCTCTATCCGGTGCAGGTTGACATCGAGCAGCAAGCGATACTTCCCCTGGGCCAGGATGGCGGACAAGAGAATTCAGGAAATGGCATTTCATTGCGGGCCAGCCGGATTCAGATAAGCATGCCCCTGCTGCACGAAGAAGATCTTTCCCATCTGCTCGATGAGCTGCACGACATGAATCGGGGGATTTTCGTGGCTGAAACGTGTTCCATTAAGCGTACCGATAGTGAATTAGGGAATGCTCGCCCGGTGTTGCACGAGAATTTAATCGCATCCTGCAAAATCCTGTGGCTGACCTTGAAGCGGGAAGGAGGCGGCAATGGACAAGACAATGGCAGCAAACAACAGGAGCCGGCGAACAGGTGATGGCGTATCGGGATAGAAGGTGGTTTCAGGGTAAAAAAAGAGCAAGAGACAGCTGGACCTGCCTTGAAAATCGTCGAGGTGTGAAGGGGTTCAGGGCTGCCTTTATATCTTGTCTGCTGGTTTTGTCCGGCTCTCTGCTCTTGCCGATATCTCTTACAGGAGAAACTCTGGATCGCCTTTTTTTTACGCCACAGGAGAGGGTTTATCTGGAGAAGCTTCGCTGGGCATCCCCCGAATCTCTCACACTTATGCCAAATCAACAGGAAAATGCAGTGGTCCCGGAAAATAAACCCCAGTTTTTTACCCTGGGAGGCACGGTGACGAAAAAGACCGGCGTACAGGCTATATGGCTTAACGGTGTCAAGCACATCGGGACTGATCTTCCGAAAAATGTGGAAATGTACCCGCCTTTTATGGCCGGACAAGTTCTGCTCCGAGTGCCGGAGACCGATACATCTTATGCGCTTCGGCCCGGACAGACGCTCAATGTCAGCGATGGAAAGATAAGAGAACCGTATGAACGGGTGCCTGTGGCTTCCTTACCCGACTCTAAACCAGTCCTGAAGCCCACCCCTTTGATCGAGCCATCTTCTGAGCCTGTTCAGACTCCCGGGAATCCTTCGGCCTCAAAACCATAGAAGCGCGGAGACACCATGATCATAAACAGAAATTTCATACGGATCTATCGTTCCCAGCGCGGGGCGGCCCTGCTGATCATGATGTTGCTGTTGTTCATCGTCAGTATGGCGGTCTTGCTTAAAGGGATTGGCAAAAATACGCAGCTGCATGGTGCGGCTGCCACCTCTGCAGCCCTGGCGAAGGCTAAAGATGCGCTTATCGCATATGCAGTAATGTATGCCGACAATTACCCACCAAACGGTGCCGGGGCGGGTCATCTGATGTGCCCGGATACTGATTCACCGGCATTCGACGTGAATGGTTTACCCGTTGCGCCTTACGGATCTTCTAATTCACCTTGCGGTCCAAATGCCATCGGTCGTCTGCCCCACTCGATCACGCTACCTTCAGGCAGTCTTTTTCCTCTTTCCGATGATGGTTCCGGGATCGATCAACAATTCTGGTATGCCGTGACCGATGCCTTTATCGCAACTCCCAATGTCGGGGTGATCAACACACTCAACAGTACCACTCCTGGTTCCCTGACCCTTGATGGCCAGGGGGATGTGGTGGCGGTTATCATTGCTCCCGGCTCGGCTGTGACCGGTCAGAATCGACCCAGCCGGAACGCTGCCGATTATCTGGAAGCCGGCAATGTCAGCGGTCCCGATTTTGTAACCAACTATCCCACTGATCCTGATAATTTTAATGATAAAGTGTTGGCTCTCAGACGCAGCGAACTGATGCCGCTGGTAACGGCCAGGGTGGCGGAAGAGATGAAGAAACACATTGATGCATATCATGTTTTAACTGGTGCATACCCAACTGACCAGGCGACGTTCTTCACTGCCGCGTTTGTCGGGGCGCCGCAGTGGCTCTCCACAAACAACTGGTTGGCAGCTACTACGACGACCTACACACAGATATCCAGTGATAGTGCGACCCTCGTTTTTAATGGATGTGGCATCATCTATACCCTGACTTTCGGTACCACGACTCTTGGTCGGAGCCAAACCCACTGTTAAGGAGAAAGTTGATGAAGACATATAGTGGTGATACGTCCGGTTTCACCCTCGTGGAGATGGCTATTGTCATGGTCATTGTCGGTCTGATGCTGGGTGGTCTGATGATGTCTCTGAGCCAGACTACTGAAAACACCCGGCGGAGCGATGTCCAGACCCAGCTTGCCGAAATTAATGAGGCGCTCTATGGATACGCCCAGGCAAATGGTCGCCTGCCCTGTCCGGCGACCACAACCAGCAACGGTGCGGAACTGCCATTGGGAGGTGGAGTCTGCTCGCGTCAGCATGGGTTTGTCCCATCCGCGACCCTGGGCCTCAAAGGAGCGGTCAATGCCGATGGGCTGTTGCTTGATCCCTGGAATAATCCGTTGCGATATTCGGTGACTACGGCTAATTCTAGTGCTTTTACCACAGCCAACAGTATGCAAACGGCCATGGCTAGCCCGACTGGCCTGGCCAGCCTGACTCCGGATCTGCGCATCTGCCGTCAAGCCGCCTGTACCAATCTGATTTCCAGCACCATCCCGGTTGTGGTTCTTTCCATGGGCAAAAACTGGGCTGCTTTTGCCTCGGCTGATGAGGTAGAAAATGCCGGCGAAGCCACAGTGGGGGGCTACCGGATAGCCAACGACAGTGATTTTGTTTCTGCCACTTACAATGAGGCAAATTTCGATGATCTGATCAGCTGGCTTTCGCCCAATATTCTCTACACCAAGATGATTGCCGCAGGCAAGTTGCCATGAAACCCGAGCCTACCTTCGAACAACTCGAACGTCGCCGCTTCATCCGGCGTCGGACAATATTCATTCTTGCCGTGCTGTTAGTTGCCTCGGGATATGCGGTTCTGGCTATTCCTCCGGAAACCCCGATGGACACAGCAATTCCACGAGGTTTTATTGGGATAAGCCTGTTGATTGCAGGTCTTTTTCTCGCCTTGCTCAGCCGTGCAATGCCATGAGCGACATCCGTGATAAATCTTCTTGTCAAACACCTCCTCGGGCAAGCACGCCCGGCTCTTCTGCGCCGGTTGATACTGTCCTCCTGGTCGAAGATGACGACGCCATCCGCCTGATGCTCTGCAGTGTGCTGAAAATGCATGGCTTTCCGGTGCTGGAGGCGGACTGCCGGGCCAGCGCAATTTCTCTTCTCAATAACCATGCTCAGATCGGTGTAGTCATCCTTGACCTCGGTCTGCCTCCATCACCCCACACCACAGCAGAAGGTCTCGCGTGCATCCGCATGCTCAGAGCAGAACTTCATCCAGCGAAAATCATTGTCTTTACCGGCCAGAATCAGGAAAGTGCAGCACTCGATGCTATCAGAGAAGGGGCTTTCGATTTTCTGGCCAAACCTGCTGGTACCGATGATATTATCCGGGCAGTGCGTCGCGCCTTTCTGTTTGGCCGCAAGGAACAGGAAATGGCTGCAAACGGCATCACCCGCATGCAACTCGATGCCCGCATCAGTGACGGTTTGAAAGCAGTCCGTGATGAGGCCGAGGAAAGGCTGGTCCGTCAGGTGCTGAAAGAGACGGGTTTTAATGTTTATCAAAGCGCGGCGAGATTGGGGCTGAAGCGGGAAAGCCTCTATTATTTTTTGAAAAAATTCGGCATCGAACGCCAAGATGATTAGCGCATATCCCTATTTGATTTTGGTCGGCACGACCATCCTGCTGGTGATGGCTTTTCTCCTGCGTCAGGCCCGTTACCAGGCCCGTGTACATCTGGAACTAGTGCATCTCAATCAAAGTCTGCACTTCGATCTTCCCGATTTTCTCCGGCACTGCTGGCCTCAGCTCTCTCAAGCCGGCTTCACGGGTTTGTCCTGGCAACTTGACTGGTTCGATACCCCATTAACCGGTTTAGAAGGTACGACCGCTGAAGGCACTCTTTGCCGTCGACTCAAGGCAGGAGAGATAACTCTTACTGTTTATCTCTATCACCGTAAGCACCGCTGGGAACGGCGTTATTTCAGCGAGTCATTGGCAGAAAATTTTTTCTTGCTGCTCCATGTGGATATGTGGATCAAAACAGGCGCAGTCCAGGGAGCTTTTGACCAAACCGCCAAATTGGGTCTGTTCCTCCAGCATGACGTGAAAAATATCGCCCAGTTTATCCGTCTGGCAGCAGAGCAACTGGCAAATGTCGCACCAGACCGGCAACCTGCGCTGTTGGCTACCTTGCAGGCTGCAATGCCCACCTTGCGGCTCCAGGCCGAGCGTATTCTCGGAACATTGTCCTGTTCGGCAGAAACCGGGCAAAAACATGCCTGGCACCTGGCAGAGGTTTGGCAACAGGCAGCGGACAAGCATGGCCTGGCCACCGACATTCAGGGGCTGGCCACCGCTTTTCTGGTCAAAGAAACCCTGCTCGGCATCATTGACAACCTGCTGGCCAATTATGTTGATCAGGCCTTCCGATTCCCGGAACAGCCACCCAGGTTGCGGATTATTCTCAGCCAGGAGGATGGAATGGCCACTGCCACCATTCAAGATATCCATGGAAATCCCTGTGCTTGGCCAGAGAGGTTGTTCGAACCGTTCTGGAGTGAGCAGGGCGAGGGGATGGGCCTCGGACTGTATCAGGCCAGACAACTTGCCGCCAAGGCCGATGGAGACCTGAGGATGCTTGCCCCCGCCGACCATCCGCTCACTTTTATTCTTACCCTGCCAGGCCCCCTGTAAAAAAAACCTACATCTTGCAGTGGCTAGGGAGAACAGCTATGATTTAGATAATGCTTCGAGTCGGCGTTATCGAAACGTTTTCATGGTAAAGATGCAACCCAACCACAAGAAAAGGAGAATAATCATGAAACAACTCAACAATCAGAAAGGTTTCACTCTGGTGGAGATCGCCATCGTGCTGGTCATCATTGGGTTACTCCTGGGCGGGGTGCTCAAGGGCCAACAATTGATCGCTAATGCCAAGATAAAAAGTCTTGTAACTCATGCCAACGGTTTATCAGCTGCCATCTATGCATACCAGGATAGATACAAGGCACTTCCCGGTGATGATCGCAGAGCAACAATAAATCTGCCCGGTGCTAGCGGCGGTTGTCTTGCTGCAAATCTGGTAGACGGTAATGGTGATGGATTGCTTTGGGAACATGCCGCAGCTGCTGAACAGCTTGCCTGCTCGGGATTAATAACAGGAACCTACAACGGGACCACTGATATTATAAGCTCTCCGTATGGAACGAAAGTTTACATTCATCGTGATACTATCCAGGGCAAGACAGGGAATGATATCCGGTACGACAGTCTGCCCGCTGATGTAGCGCAGACCTTTGATACCATGTTGGATGATGGTGTTTACAATACTGGTGTTGTCCGGGCCACTACAGATTATTTGCCCAATACAGTGATTACAAACACTGGTTTTTATTATTAATAATTATTTATAGCTAGGCGGATCACAGGATTTAAACATTCGATACTGAATCTTTAAATCCTGTAAGATCAGTGGAAACGCATACGGTAGTTGCAACGCCGGCAGAGGGATTCGACCAGTTGCCGATGCGAAAACCCGCTTCTCATCTGACACGCCCTTGGGCTCGCAAGGATCTGATCGAGCCCTTGT
>JAUYSF010000180.1 GCA_030696435.1 Desulfoprunum sp.
TTCAGCATACACTGGGGCATCGAGAACCCATTTGAACCGGTGAAGGTAATTGGCAATTGAAGCCAGGATGTCATCGGTTGAGTTAAAGACATCACGCCGGCTATCTCCATCAAAACTCACAGCATATTCTTGAAAACTCGAGGGGATAAACTGTGTCTGCCCAAAGGCCCCGGCATAGGAGCCTTTGACCGTCAATGGGTCGAGTTGATTTTCCCGGCAGAGCAGCAGGAAGTGCAGGAGTTGCTGGCGAAAAAAACTCGAACGGCGAGGATAGGCGTCAAAGAGGGTGTTGAGTGTTTGAAAAACCCCATATTTCCCATGATTGGCGCCAAAACGTGATTCCACGCCCCAGATGGCTATGACGAATTCTCGGTCTACGCCGATCTCTGCTTCAATTCTGTCGAGCAGAAGCTTGTGCTCTTTCAGCTTTTGCTTGCCGGTAGCAATGACTGTGGGAGTAATGAACAGGGGCCAGTATTCATAATACGGTTTGGCCTCCCACTGGCGGTCCATAAGTTCTAGAACTTTCCTGTCAATTGCCACGCCCTGAAAGAGGGCATCTAATTCGGTTTGAGAAAAATTGTATTTTTCTCTCAATTCTTTGAAGAACTCAAGATAGGTATCTTTATGGATGTTTATCAGTTGGCCGTTTACTACAAGATCAGCAGCTTTTGGTTGTTCCTGTTCGCTGGCACCAGCCTGGAAGCAGATGAAAATTGACAGGACGAGTGAGGCGCAGACAGAGAGGATACTGCTATGGGGTTTGATACTGAAAATGGGCGGACCTCTTGACGGTTATGGTTTATTGCATCTCAAATCCGGGCGGGGATGAGTGTCACCGGTACATATAATGAAAGGCAGAGAGAAACGAGTCGATCATCTCAGCCGGCAGGGCATTTATGCCGGCCGCTCCTGCCCGTCCTCCACCAGTGGGAAATTGTCTGCAGAGGATGTCGGCGTTCTTGCTGTCAGCAAGAGGGGCTCGGACACTGATGCGCAAGCTGCCGTCAGTGTTTTCCGTTATCAAGGCATGGGCGGCCTCAATTTTGTCCCTGGCTTTGAGGTTGGCGAGAACTCCGGTAATACGTCTCGCCCATGCAGCATTAGGGAGGAAATATACTCTATTTTTGCTGATAGGTCCATGCTCCTTCTGGCCCTGGGCTAATTCCATATCCTCTTGGAAGCCCTGGCGTAGGATCGGCAAAATATCTGATGCGGCAAAGAAATCCAGAGGATCTGCAAAGTGTTCCAATGCAGCATAGATGGCCCGGGGTGAAAAATGCAGGTCGTCTATAGTTTCACCATAGCTGTTGTAATTGACGAGCTCGCCTATCTCTTGCAATTGCAGGAGCTGCTCTTCTGGCATTGAGAGGGCGGCGGCAAGACCTTGTGCCTGTTCTTGCAGACTATCACCAAAGGCCCCGCAGATTGCCCACTTGCTGAATCGTCCACCAATGAGCGAGTTGACGAGAAGAGACGTACATGTTTCCGGGCGAAGATCTATGTGGGCTGACAATAAGGGCGACTGGGGGATCTCACCGGAGAAGTGATGATCTATATAGAGACTCCGGTTCTGCTGCGTGAGCAGTTGTTGCAGGGCAGATCTGTTGCTGTCAAGAGATATGTCCAGTACGGTAAACGTACTATCATGGACATCAGCAACCTGGGCAAGTAAGCCAATATCCCGTTTCACCCCTGAGATACATTGCCTTTGAGCGATGGGTTCGAGCAGTCGCAGTTGATGCAGCGAGCATATTCCATCGGCATCGCCGTTAAAAACATCATAATGCATAAGGAGTGAAAGCCCGTCTTTTCTGACGTTAAAACTGAGGCGTTTTACAGCAGAAGCACCTCAGTTTTAACGGGCAATAATTTTTGGGCCAATACGTTAGAGCCCGATGCCGAGTGGTGAGCCGATGTTTGCCAGGTTGAAAATCAGCATGAAGGCGGTATCAGTCGGGGTATAATTTGACTCCAAGGTCACCGACCAGCAGAGAGCCTGATAGGTCAGTGAAATATCGGCCGCCTGAGTTTCGGAGTAGGAAAGAGAGTGTTGAACTTCTACCGCTGCCAGCCAGTTATCGAGAAGATGCGCACTGACAGTCCCGTTGACCTGTTCGATGGACATTTCATCGTTAAAGCTGTAGTCAAGACTGAAGTAGTCACCTCTGCTGGTGGTATATGTACCACCAAAGGAATGGGATTGGAAGCCGGCGCCATAGGCGTCTATGTCAGTCTGGTATTCAAGGGTGAGCGAATCAATCGGCAGCCAACCTGTCCTGACAAAAAAATCGGAGAAGGGTTTGTCGGAAGCCGTACTGCGCAGATCATAGTACTGGTTGATCTTGAAAAAAGCGTATTCGCGTGTGGAAGGATTTCCACTGGCAAAATTACTGAACAAGTTGAAAAAGTTATCTATACCGTAGAGAATTCTGTTCTGGTCAGAGATTGAATCCACCTCATCAAAGATGGGGAGTTTGTCCTGGTCAACATCCGGCAGAAATTCATAGCTGATGTAGGGGCGCACCTGATGATCAAAGCCGTTGTTTTGTGAGGCGTCCTGGAAGAAGTTCTTGAGCAGGGTGGTACCAACTTCTGTCTGGAAATCGGCCAGGAGACGATTCTGCTGGTCATCATTGGTCCACGTACTGTCTCCATTTTTGTTGACTAGGTAATAGGTGTCCCTGACTCCGATCTGGGCTCGTGATTCCAGATAGCGACTGAGTGGGATCGGGCTACTGAGGATGGGATGCAGGTCAAATCGGTGCCCACCCACACCCTTTTCTCGCCAGTAGTTGACATAGTCGGTATTCCAGTCAAAACTGAAATCGCTCTCACCGATGGGCTGGTATCCTGAAAAATCAACGCTTGGCAGTTTCCACAGGGGAGTAGAGCCACTTTTTACAGTGCGAACATCATTGATGGCGAGCAGGTTGCCCTCAAGGGACATGCCCGACCAGGATTTGAGAGTGCCCAGCGAGTTGCTACGCAAAGAGGAGGTTTTGTCATCGAACGCCCGGCCGTACTCGTTCAGAAAACGTTCGCTGCTATTATTGAAACCATTTGTACCGGTGTTGAACTCGGTTAGGTAGTCCCGATCTGAGACAATATCCAGATCAAGCCGGGTCTGCCAGTCCTCACCAAAGGTATGATCGGCCTTGCCTCGTATCCAATAGCGCTCGTTGTTGGTATGGGTGAAATGCGTATCTTGATAGTAACCCGTTTCCGATGGGTCTGTGAGTTTGTCATCGATATAGGTGGCGACGAAGGTGCCTTTCTCCATTTCTCCTTGAGCATAACGAAATTCAGCCCCTGGCATGAATCCCCGGTTTACGTAGTATTGCGGATAAAAGGTGGCATCCGCGGAATCGGAGATGTTCAGGAAAAAAGGCAGATTGAGCCCAAAGCCATTATTGTTGGAAGTAGAAAACTCTGGATAGAGTAAGCCGGTCTGTCTGGTGTTTTTGACAGGCAGCACCATGTAAGGCGTGTAAAAAACCGGTACACCCCTAATATTGAACCTTGCATGTTTGAGTACTGCATAGCCACCCGGTTCAATTTTGGTGCTCTTGCTGGCGAAACTCCATGGTGGAGTCTCCCCCTTCTCAAGTTTACAGGTGATGACCCAGCCGTTTCCGATGTTGTAGGTGTTTATGCCGGTTTTTTCAATTGTCCGGCCCTCAAGGTGGAGTGAATTGTCATTCTTCACCACTGTGGCATTTGTAAAAGTACCGGTCTCTTTTGTCAGATCAAGGCTTGCCTGTTCGGCATTCAGAATCTCCTCACCATTGTCGACCCGAACATGGCCCCTGGCCTTGATGGACTGCAGAGTGGTATCATAGACCATCCAGTCGGCCTTGATGGTTACAGTGGTCTGCATTGTCTCGACGGGAGCGGCATCAATTTCTTCAGCCTTGACCTCAGCCGTCTTGGCGTCCTCTCCCAGAAGTTCTGCCCAATCGGTTACTTCCAGGGAAGGTTCCTTCACTGGAGGTGGAAGTTTCTGTCGCTTTACAAGGATGATATTTCCCTCAGCAACCACGCTCTGCGGATCTTCATAGCGGATGATCTTGTCTGCTGAGATATTCCATTCCTCTGTTGCTACAGTTTCGGCGAATACTGTAACTGGAAGAGTACACAAGGAAAACAGGGTAAGGGCGGCTACAGTGGAAAAACTTTTGGTTTTGGGTAATTGTGGCGAGCGCAATGTCACAGCATACTCCTTATGAGAGGATTCATGGAAGAGCGTTGATTATAATACCTTGATCTCAACCCTGATGTGCATCGGGATGTTCACGATAGTATAGAATGTCATCTGGAGAGACAGGGTCTCATCATTTTTACGATCCGCATCAACGAGTCAGAGTGGCTTAAAATGTACGGTTCTCCTTGAGTAGTGTCAAGCTTAAAGTCACAGATTTGCCTTGATAATGAAGGGGAATTGTTTTATTTTCAAGCTAATGTGTTTTCCTTGTAATGTGCTCTCCTTTTCTTGCGGAAGGCACCCCACGCTCTCATACAAACACCCGTTTGTTTTTAACTTTGCTGTTTCTGTAAAGTTTTGTTGTTTGATTTGTTGGACTTTATCCAATCTTAAAAAAAATGGTGGCGTACTTCTGTTAAGCTAAGACATTTTCTGTACGACAAGGGGCATTCAGAGAGACTCGATTCTGAGAAGATACTTTGTTCCTTGTTGTTGCTCCTTGAAAATAACTTAACAAGAAGTAGGCCGATTAGGCAGTTGCTCTATCGATCACGATGGTGTGACTAAAAAGAATTATCGGCGTCGTGGTTGTCCGCAGAACGCAAAAGTTCTGCGCTGCTCAACGACAGAGCGCCTCAATGAACACTCTCGGTGGATGTATTTTCACAAAAATACAACTCGCTGGGAGGAGGATGTGTACATGGTTGCAAAGAAAATTTCTGACAAAAAGACAACGGATGGTCAAGCAGATGGAACTGCAGAAGACTCGATAAAGAAGGCTGTTGCAGATGGGGTGGCCGCCGATGGCCGGACTCCTGATGCGCCTGACCAGATGACAAAGCCTGCTGACGTAGAGAATCCAGCGCCCGTTCGTGCTCGAAAGCGTCCTGTGAGGCAGAAAAAAGTTGTGAACGAGCAGCCTCAGGAAAGCGGTTCTTCTGATGTTCCTGTAGTTGAGAAACCTCAACGCAAGCGAGCACCACGAAAGAAAAAAGATACTGTTGAGGTTGTCGTGGATCAAGATCCGCAACCAGCAACTAAAGCTCCGGGAAGAAGAAAGAAGACTGA
>JAUYSF010000210.1 GCA_030696435.1 Desulfoprunum sp.
CGATAATTCGCAGTCTGAAGAACTGAGCACGATTCTGCCCGTCAAATATTGGTCTTCAAAGGATTACACCCGTATAGTTGTCATGGCGGCAGGCCCCATAAACTACAAGGAAACCCTCCTTGAACAAAAAGCCAATCAGCCACGCAGTTTGTATATAGATTTTAAAAACAGCTATATTGCACCGCAATACCGAGTACCGGTTACCAATAATACTGGTCTTCTAAAATATATTCACACAGAGCAGTACAGTGCCGACACCGTCAGGGTAAAGCTCAACATTGAATCCATCGACAGCTATAAAATATTCAGCCTTCCTGAACCGTTCCGTGTAGTAATAGACATTAGAGGTGAAAGAAATGCTCTCCCCATCGCCACTAAAAAAGCGGTTATATCCTCTCCTGAGATTCTAGCTGAATCGGAATCAATTGCTCACAAAAACGCGCCGGAGAACGCAGAAACGACTGAACAAACCAAAACCATTACAATACGAAATGACAAAAAAAAGCGTACTATCACTCAAAAACGTATCTCGGTCGTAGAAGAGACAAAGGTATTCTCGGCAAAGCAACCCATTTCTCTGGCCCAGCAACTCGGATTGAGAGTGAGAAAGATAGTGCTCGATCCAGGACATGGAGGTAAAGATCCCGGGGCGATCGCCAATAGCATGCAGGAAAAGGATATTGTCCTAAAGGTTGCGCAAAAACTGAAGCCAGTGTTACAGAAAGAACTTGGCTGCGAAGTGATTCTCACTCGCAATAAGGATGTCTTCCTGCCCCTAGAGGAGCGCACAGCCATAGCAAATACCCAGGAGGCCGACCTTTTCATCTCTCTGCATATAAATGCGCATCCATCTTCCAAGGTAAGAGGAACTGAGACCTATTTTCTCAATCTGAGCACCAATGCTGAAGCAATGCGTGTTGCTGCCATGGAAAATGCAACTTCAACGCATCAGATGAGCGATCTTGAAGATATTCTCTCTGATATTTTGAAAAACTCCAAGATTGATGAATCTTCAAGACTTGCCCAGCATGTTCAAAACTCAATACTGTCAGGAATGGATCAAAAGCTCTTTGGTGAAATGAAAAATCTCGGTGTCAAACAGGCTCCCTTTTATGTCCTGATTGGCGCTGAAATGCCTGCTGTCCTGCTGGAAATTGCTTTCATCAGTAATGAGGATGATGTTAAAAACCTCCAGAACCCAAAGTACATAGACTCGCTGACCAGGGAAATCGCGCAGGGAATTAAGGCATATACCCAGACCAACACCGCAAGTCTTTGACTCCTATCCCATCATCAAAACTTAAGTAGCCATTGGAGTTCACTTTAGACAAAAAAAACGGCCACCCGAATCCGGTGGCCGTTTTTAATGATAGCATTGTTGACAAGATTACCTGGATTTGGCCGTCTTAATGCGTGCTATTGCGCGCTTGAGTGAAGCTTCTGCGCGTGTTCTATTAAGCGTTTCATCATGCTGAAGGGCCTGGGCAAGTCTCTTCTCTGCGCGTTCTTTAGCCCTCATCGCTCGGTCTACATCTATTTCACTACCAAATTCAGCACTTTCCACGAGAAAGGTTATCTTGTTATTTGATACCTCACAAAACCCTCCAGTCACCATGAGAGTCACACGCTTTCTTCCCTGTTCGTAGGTCAAAGATCCTATCTTGATCGTCGATAGAAAGGGCGCATGATTTGCAAGCACACCAAAATCACCTCCATAACCAGGGGCATTAACGATATCTACGTCTTCGTTAACAACCGCACCTTTGGGAGTCACTACTTCTAATCTAATCTGTTGTGCCATTGAAATACCCCCTCAGATGAAATTAAGATTGTGCCTTCGCTTTGGCATCCTTGGCAACGGCTTCATCTATGGAACCAACCATATAGAAAGAGTTTTCATTCAATTCATCATGTTTTCCTTCGAGGATTTCTTTAAATCCCTGGACAGTATCTGCAACCTTGACGAATTTTCCTGCCATTCCGGTAAAGACTTCAGCAACAGTGAATGGCTGGGAGAGATATCTCTGGATCTTGCGTGCACGCGTTACAAGCAACTGGTCATCTTCAGAAAGCTCATCCATTCCGAGAATGGCAATAATGTCTTGAAGATCTTTATATTTCTGCAGAGAAACTTGGACACCACGGGCAACCAAATAATGTTCTTCACCAATTACATTGGGATCAAGAATACGTGAGGTTGAATCAAGTGGATCAACCGCAGGATAAATTCCTAGCTCAGAGATCTGTCGTGAAAGAACAACCGTTCCATCAAGATGGGCAAAGGTTGTCGCGGGAGCAGGGTCAGTCAAATCATCTGCGGGAACGTAAACGCACTGAACTGCAGTAATAGAACCTTTGGTTGTTGAGGTAATTCGTTCCTGCAGGGCACCAAGATCTGTTGCGAGCGTCGGTTGATAACCTACCGCGGAAGGAATACGTCCCAAGAGGGCCGAAACTTCAGATCCTGCCTGGGTGAAACGAAAGATGTTATCAACAAAGAAGAGTACGTCCTGTCCTTCAACATCACGGAAATACTCGGCCGCCGTAAGTCCTGTTAAAGCTACACGGGCACGGGCTCCTGGAGGTTCGGTCATCTGGCCGTATACCAACGCTGCTTTTGGTAGAACACCGGACTCCTTCATCTCGTGGTACAAGTCGTTGCCTTCACGAGTACGCTCACCTACACCGCAGAATACCGAAATACCACCATGATGCATGGCTATGTTATTGACCATCTCCATCATAATAACGGTCTTACCACAACCAGCCCCGCCGAACAGGCCCATCTTGCCGCCCTGTGGGAAAGGGACAAGCAAATCGATAACCTTGATGCCGGTCTCAAGAACGCGCACCTCAGTGTCCTGCTCGGTGAACAAAGGTGCATCACGGTGAATAGGCATTGTCTTATCAGAGTTAATCGGTCCCAATCCATCAACAGGACGCCCGACTACATTCATAATTCGGCCAAGGGACGGTGTGCCTACCGGAATAGTGATCGGTAGGCCGGTATCCCGGACCTCTTGTCCACGGACAAGACCATCTGTCTGGTCCATGGCGATGCAACGGCAGACATTATCGCCAAGGTGGAGCGCCACCTCAACAACAAGATTGTCCGGCTCATTAGAGATACCAGCATTACTTACATAACACGCACTCAGGATGTTAGGTAAATTACCTGCCTCAAACTCAACGTCTACGACAGGGCCAATGACCTGTGTAATTTTTCCGATCTTTTGCTCACTCATAGGGCCTTACCCCTCCTCAGAAGTCTTAGATTATCGTAATGTCATTTATTATTTAAGGGCTTCGGCACCACCAACGATATCCATAAGTTCATTGGTAACGGCGGCCTGGCGAGCCTTGTTGTATACAACTGTCAGATTAGAAACAATGTCCTTACATGCATTGGTAGCGTTATCCATTGCGGTCATACGCGCAGCATGTTCGCTGGCTCCAACCTCAAGCATTGCCTGATAAACAATAACATTCAGGTAGAGAGGCTGAAGAACGTCCATTATCTCCTCTGTTGATGGTTCGTAGATGTAATCTCCGGAAATCTTCTTTACATTTTCTTTGCCAGCAATATTTTCTACAGGTTGAACGGGTAGGAAAGGCACGGCGGTCGGAACCTGTGATGCAACTGACCGGAATCGGCCAAAGAGGACTTCAACTTTATCGCTGTTACCTTTTAGAAAATTATCAGCGAGATCCGTGGCAACTTCTCTAGCATTGAACATCTGGAAACTAGACATAATGTCAGTATATTTTTTCCTGACTTTGGCCTTTTTGTTCAACAACTGGTAGCCCTTCTTGCCAACACAAACCAAACTGACCTGCTTACCTTCCTTCTCATACGATTTGATCTTAGTGAGGGCAAGTTTGACAATATTGGCATTATAGGATCCGCAGAGCCCGCGGTCGGAGGTCACAACTAAAAGCTCAATTGACTTAACGTCACGATTCTCCATCAGAGGAAACTGATTTGTCGTCGCACCACCGGAGAGATTGGACATCGTTTCATTGAACTTTGCGGTGTACGGGCGAAATGCCTCCATTTTTTCCTGAGCACCGCGGAGTCTTGCCGCCGCCACCATATTCATGGCTTTGGTGATCTGCGATGTCTTTTTAACACCTGAGATCTTTGTTTTAACTTCTTTCAAGTTCGGCATATCATGGACCTATCTATAGTTAGTTAAGACCTTTGGTTGCCTTGAAAGTATCACCAAAGCTGGTCAGTGCTTTATTGAGTTTCTCTTTGATTTCCGGGGTGAATTCCTTCTTTTCCTGAAGGTCGGTAAAAATAGAAGGCTCATTCGAATCAATATAGGAGTATAGTTCACGCTCGTAACTCGCCAAGGTGTTAACCGGGAGTTTGTCGAGATAGCCATTGGATCCGGCATATATGATAGTTACCTGCTTCTCCATCGGCAGTGGCTGATACTGTGGTTGTTTGAGAATCTCAACAAGCCGCTCACCTCGGGTTAGCTTGGCCTGGGTCCCTGCGTCAAGATCGGAGCCGAAGGCCGCGAAAGCGGCAAGTTCACGAAACTGAGCCAGGTCAAGACGTAACGTACCTGCTACTTGTTTCATTGCCTTTACTTGGGCAGCGCCACCAACTCGTGATACAGAAAGACCAACGTTGATTGCCGGACGAACACCTGAGAAAAATAAATTGGGCTCAAGATAAACCTGACCATCGGTAATGGAAATAACATTTGTAGGAATGAAGGCCGAAACATCACCTGCCTGTGTCTCAATGATCGGCAAAGCGGTCAGAGAACCGGCGCCAAGGGCATCGTTGACTTTGGCGGCACGCTCAAGCAGGCGTGAGTGGTTGAAGAAGATATCACCAGGATAGGCTTCACGTCCTGGTGGGCGCCTGAGGAGCAGGGACAACTCACGATAGGCAACAGCCTGTTTGGAAAGATCATCATAAATAATAAGGGCATGCTTGCCATTATCCCGGTAGTACTCGCCCATGGAGCATCCGGCGAAAGGGGCAATGTATTGCATAGGTGCTGGGTCAGAGGCACAGGCGGCAACTACCGTGGTGTATTCCATCGCACCATGCTTTCTCAAGGCCTCAACAACCAAGGCTACAGTGGATTTTTTCTGACCAACAGCGACATAGATGCAGTAAACATCAGTATTTTTCTGGGCGATAATTGCATCGACACAAAGTGCGGTCTTGCCGATCTGGCGATCACCAATGACCAACTCTCGCTGTCCGCGACCTACCGGAGTCATAGCGTCAACGGCTTTGGCACCGGTGTAACAAGGCTCGTGTACACCCTTTCTGGCGATAACTCCGGGTGCAAGAACCTCAATCTTGGCTGAGAGCTCGGACTTGATCGGTCCCTGTCCATCGATAGGCTGGCCGATACCGTCAACTACCCTGCCAAGCATAGCCGGTCCTACCGGAACCTCGGCAATTTTACCGGTCCGCTTGACAATATCGCCCTCTTTGATATTGGAGACATTACCCAGAACCGCGCAACCAACATTATCCGCCTCAAGGTTGAGGGCCAGTCCCATGATACCGCCAGGGAACTCAAGAAGCTCCATGGCCATACAATTCTTGACACCATAAACACGGGCAATACCATCACCAACTGAGATAACAGTACCGGTTTCGTTCAAGTCAATGCTTGTCTCATACTCCCCTATCTGGTCCTTGATGATCTGACTAATTTCTTCGGCTTTGATCTGCATCTACTCTCTCCCCTTTATGGAATCTTTTAAACCTGCAAGTTGTGTTTTAATGCTACCATCCAGCACCAGATCGCCAACCTTGGCGATAATTCCTCCGATGATAGAGGCATCAACGCTGGTGGTCAGTTTCACTTTCTTGCCAGTTAACTTTTCTAATGTTGCCTGCACACCTGCCTGCAATTCAGCGCTCAAGGCAATGGCGGAAATCACATTCCCATGGCTGATGTTTTTCTCATCATCTACCATTGCTTGAAACTCTTCTGCAATTTCAGGGAGTATTTCCGACCGCTTCTTTTGAACCAGCAAATTGAGAAAATTACCCATGATCTTGTCAACACCCATGGATTTGATCATACCTGCCATGACCTTCTCGCGTATATCCAACGGATAGAGAGGGTTAGTCAGAGCATCAGCTACTTCCGGTTTGGAAACATAGAGAGCCGCCAGCCCCTGCAGGGCCTGATTATATTCCTCATAATTAGCCTGTTCTTTGCCTACAGCGAAAAGGGCCTTGGCATATCTCCGTGCGAGGATTGTCTGTTTCAATGTACGGCCCCCACTTTAGCTAAATAATCTTCAACAATCTTTACCTGATCAGCGGCGGTGAGATTTTTCACGATCAACGTTTCAGCCATCACAGCTGCCTTATCAGCGACATCATTCTTCAATGACCGCTTTGCCTCCATAATCTCTTTCTGAACCGCCATCTCTGCCTGTCGTTTAATATCTGCAGCAGCCTGTTCAGCACGTTCAATGATCTTTACTTTCTCAAGCTCAGCCTGAGCGACCGCTTTTTCGACAATTTTATCTATATCTTTTTCAACTGAGGCCAGCTTTGCCTCAAAATCGCGGTAGGATTTTTCGGCCTCGATTCTCTTCGCCTGCAGATCTTCAATTTCATCCTTGATGCGCTTTTGCCGACCGGCAAGACTTGCACCGATGGGTTTGGCCCCAAATTTGACGAGAATGATCATCAAAGCAATGAAATTAACCACCCTCCATGCGAGATCCTTGAGTTTCGCCGGGGAAAGACTTCCGCCTTTAGCAGCACCGTGACCGCCAGCCGCCGCCTCAGCATGACCGCCTCCTGCTTCAGCATTGCCGGTTACAGCCTCACCATGGCCCTGCTGCGGAGCAACCTGTTGGGCCGCATCTGTAGTTTCGTGACTCGTCTGATCAGTTGCCCACACGGTTCCGTTGGACAGGGCAAAGCAAAGAGTTGCCGTGACCAGAACCATTATTCGGGCTACATGCTTCACTCCTCTCATCTTTAGAGACTCCTTCCCAGAATTTTACTGGCCATATCGTTTGCGAACCCGTCAAGATTAGCCTGAAGGCCAGCTCTCGCGCTTTCAATTTGAGCCCTGATATCAGCAAGCTGTTTTTCCTTGCTTGCTTCGGCCTCAGCCTTGATTGCCCCGAGTTTCTGGTCTCCAGCAGCCTGCGCTTCGGCCCTGGCAGAATCCAGTGCTGCCTTTGCCTTACCTGACGCCTTTGCCATTTTTTCATCAACTTCCTGCTGGCGGAGCCTTGCGTTTTTATCGAACTTCGCAATCTCGCCTTGCATTCCCTGCTGTTTTTCAGCTCTCTCTTTCAGGATTCTCTTTACTGGTTTGTAAAGAACTCCGTTGAGAAGGAACATGAGAACTATCATGTTCAAGACCTGAATCACTAAAGTAATATCCATCGTTATCATGTTAGTAAGCTCCCGATTAACCTAGATAACAAAAAAAACATAACATTCAATAAATGAATGATGACCACGCAATGTTGAAACAGAAAACCATGATTTGATCAGCAAAATGTAATTATTTCGTGAAAAAATGAACGACCATTCACTACAGGAAAAAATCTTTACTGTAAATATGCCACTGTGTCAATCAATTTATAAAATTACCTATCTGCCATTTTTGTGTGTTTTTTCATGGTTCACAGACATCCGAGAGGTCTTTCAATTTTTATTAACAGCACATTATTTATCTCAATCTTTTATTGGTTCAGCAATGCGGTGATAATCTCAGGTACAGAGGCGATGGCCTCGGAAATCTTATCACCAAAGGGGCCACCCGCCTGCGCCATATCAGCCCTGCCTCCACCTTTGCCGCCAACGATGGAGGCAATCCTACTCACCAGTTCACCTGCCTGAATTCTGCCGGTCAGATCCTTGGTCACCACAGCAAGAATTGCGGCCTTGCCCTCTATGACACCACCCAGCACCGCAACTCCCGATTGCAGGGTGTCTCTAACCTTGTCTCCTACGTCCCGCAAGGTCTTGGAACTATCCAAGGCAATCACTATGGCCAGCACTTTGATTCCCGCAATTTCGATGGTCTTTTCCCAAAAACCGTCGAGGGCAGACGAGGCTATACGGGTCGATAGCTCAGAAATCTGTTTTTCCATATTTTTCTGAGATAGCAGCAATGCTTCAAGTTTTTCAAGGATATCTTCTTCTCTGGTATTCAGGATTCTACTGATCTCGCCATCTCTCCGACAGATTTGCTGGACATACTGAAAGGCCGCCCTGCCCGCAAGGGCTTCAATCCGACGGATACCTGAGGCAATACCATTCTCCGACAGGATTTTGAAGAGACCAATTTCACCGGAGGATTTGGCATGGGTTCCACCACAAAGCTCCATGCTGCAATTACCTATCGCCACAACGCGGACTTCGTCAGTATATTTTTCCCCAAAAAGAGCAGTCGCTCCGGCACGTATGGCCTCATCTTTGGCAAGTATTCTGGTTTCCACCGATAAATCCGCGCGAATCCGGGCATTGACCTTTTCCTCTACCGCCTCAATCTCATTTTGGCTCAAAGGGGAAAAATGAGTGAAGTCAAACCGTAGCCGCCCCGGACCAACAAGGGAACCGGCCTGTTTGACATGTTTTCCGAGGATTTCCACAAGGGCGGCCTGCAGCAGATGGGTTGCTGAATGATGCGCTGCTGTCTCATGGCGGGTCTCCGTTTTCACCAGGAGAGCAATCTCCTGCCCAACGGACAGGCTTCCCTTTTTCACATTAATCTCATGCAGAATTATCGCATCTCCTTCGAGCGAGGTCGAGATCACCTCAGCACTGCCTCCTGCCCAGGTAATCTCACCGGTGTCGCCAAGCTGCCCCCCTGACTCGGCATAGAAAGGCGTTTTGCCAACTATGAAGCGTCCGATTTCACCAGCGGTAAGCTGCTCGACGGCTGTTCCATCCGTCCCAAGTAATCCCTTGACCTCGGAAATCGCCTCGAGTTTTTCATAGCCGACAAATTCCGTGGACAATCCTGCATCAATGAAGGTCTTCAGCCCTTCCTCGCGCAAT
>JAUYSF010000277.1 GCA_030696435.1 Desulfoprunum sp.
GGTATTTCTACCTGTCCGTGTTCTACAGAAGTGAACTGTGCTGCTTGAACTGCCGCAGACAACTGTGGTAAGGGCAAATCATCCACTGCAGCCTCTTCACCCACTTCTTCAAAAACTGCAAGGAACTCGTTATCTTCATCTTGAAGAGAAGGCTCAGCGATAAATGCTGTTGCAGCATATATATCTACACTAGCTTCAGCATCCTTATCAAAGGCCCCAACCCGATCAATCTCGCCTGTTTTCAAGGCAGAAACACCTTCCGGCAATGCAGAAGATGCCTCGGGTTCAAAATCGAGGGAGAGGTCTTCGGCCTCTGCAACCTGCCCTTCGTCTTTTTTCTGGCTTTCAATGAGGTTTTCTTCTTCGGTAGAGCTGAAGAAAAGCTCCTCAGCTTCCTCAACCAATTCAAAGACAACTTCTTCAGGTTCTTCAGGTGTTGAAATGAGCTGTACAGCTTCACTCACGGGGCCATGATCATCCTCTCCTCCGAGAACTTCCTGCTCAAAGAGAGAAACTGTCGGTTGTACCTCGGCGAAAAAGGCGAGCGCCGGTTCACTCTCGACCACCGCCTGATGTTGCTCTTCTTGCGTTGCGGCGATACTGATCTCTTGTGAGATTATGTCACCAGTAGGTTCGACAAAAAGTTCATCTGAACGCAAGTGTTGTTCGAAGTTCTCCTGCCGACTTTCAACTGATGTTTTTTCATCCACTTCCTCAAGGGCAAAGAAAGATTCCAGATGATCTTCTAATGCGACCTCGGTTTCAGAATCCGCACTTGGCAAGCCAGCGCCTGCACTCTCCTCGCGAAGACTACCAGGCAAGGCTGGTAGCGGCTCATCAGACACAAAGAGCGTTTCTGCTGCATTTTCCAAGGCCGTTTCAGCTTCACGGGAAAAATCGGTGATAGGTTCCTCTGAGAGAGCCGAAGCCAGATCACCGCCGGCAAACATCAGTACCTCTTCATCAGAAGCGTCATCATCCTCCGACTCGACATCGACACCCGGCAAGACTACCTGCTCTTTGAAAGAGCTTTCTTCATCGACAAGGATTTTAGCCGATTCGTTTCCGATATCTGCAAATTCATCTTCCGACAAGGAGAGCACCGGCGTGTCTTCAGCCCGTTCCATTTCTTCGGCGAAGAAATCATCCAGACGTGTTTCAAGATCTCCAGCAAGTTCAGCCTGTTTTTCGGTTTTATCAAGAATTTTTAATTCTTTCCAATTTTCCGTACCAAGCTCTGCCAAAGCCGGAGCAAGCTGCCCTGCCTCCAGTGGTAGATCTTCTTCACCGGAATCATCATCGGCCTCGGTCTCCACATCGACTCCCCGTAATGCCGCGTCCTGTCCAACGTACAGGGTAGCCGAGCTTCCATCTTCAACAGAATCTGTTTGAAAAATTGAATCCAACTGCGCTTCAGCTGCGTCTCGAAATTCGTCTCTTGTGTCCTTTTCTAGTGAAGCAGAGATTTTTGCAGAATCTACATGTAACTGCTCGGCATCAGGTTCCTCAGAAAAAAACATATCAATCTGACTAGCCACGTTCAGTGTTGAGGGTAGCCCAAGGGAGGCGGCCTCTTCTTCTTCCTGAAACCCTCTGGTCTCGCCTTCCGGCAGATCAGAAAAGGCCGGTGAGAGTCCTCCCTCCTCAACCTCCTCGTCATCTTCGCTAAACTCTTCATCCCTCCCAGCCTGAATCGACTCGGATGAGATTGTCGAACCGACAATTACTTTAAAGGTGTTGAATTTTTCGACCTCTGGGAACAAAATCGCTTTTTCTTCTTCAAGCGTAAGAGGAGTGGACACTATTTTTTCCAACCCGGCAAAAAATGAATGCAGCAGTTTGAATGCATCGGCATGCGCGTTACTTTTTTTGAGCCTAATATAGGCTCCCAGAGATCCGATGCCCTGCAGAAAGATCAGTTTTGGTCGACTTCCAGAGAATACCCCTTCGAGTCTGATAACCTCGTCACGCAGCTTTCCGAGGTCTTTTTCAGTTATCTCCCAGTCAATCCCCAGGACAATTGCCTTCAGATCCAATAGGAAATTTTTAGCCGCAGAAGCTCCGGATGCTTCAAACTCAGACACTCTGTCTTCAGCTAGGTCTGTTTTTTTCCTTTCAGCTTTCGCGGCCTTGCCTATTTGTTGTTTAAGTTTTTCAAACCTTTTAACATCTTCAAGAAGTATCTGCTTTTTCTCTTCCTCGGGCATGTCTTCAGACGAGATGATCTTCTCCAGGTTATAATAAAACGTAAGCAGCAGTTTTATGGCATTGGGATTAGAATCGGCCTTTTCCTGGTAGATATATTTACTTATCTTCTCCAGGGCCTGGACATATACCAGATAGATCTTCTCACCCGCCCAAATATCCTTGAGATCTAGAAGCTCCTCATTAAACTGCCGGAGGATATCATCAGTGATCTCCCAGTCAATGGACAGAACAAGCGATTTGAGCTTGGCAATCGGCGACTCGTCATAACTGGGAAACTCAAACAGGTCGACATTATCCGTCTGGAAGGAATCGTTATACTCATCTGCAACAACAGTCAGATCATCGTCATATTGCTTTTCTGTATACTGTTCCACCGCGCGTTCTCTCTAGAGTAATTTTTTCTGTATTGAAACAACCGTGGAAGAAATGATTTTCTTTAGAGTTGCCGCAACATTATATCCAGTAATAGCACTCGCCTCAAAATAAGGAACCTGCAATCTGCTGTTGAGATCTTTCTGCAAAACAGCAATCGGCAGGATGGGTATACCGTGTTCTTTGAGATCCACTTTATTGTACTGCATGACCAAGGGGATTTTAAAAATACTCTCTTTATATGTTTGAAGATTCTCATGAAGCTGATTTAAGGAACGGATATTCTTCTCTCTCTGCTTTTCCATGGCATCTGCCACAAATACTATGCCATCAACACCCCGAAGAACAAGCTTGCGCGTCGCATTATACTTTACCTGACCAGGAACGGTGTAGAGTTGAATTTTGATATCGTAGCCCTTGATCTGCCCCATATCGAAGGGGAGAAAATCAAAAAACAATGTTCTGTCACCATGTGTTTTAAGGCTGACCATTTCGGATAAAATCTGTTTACGGTACGTACGATTGATGTACTCAAGATTGGTTGTCTTCCCGCACCTTCCCGGACCGTAATAGACAATTTTTACCTGAACAACCTTATCTTTCAGATTGATAAAGCTCAAGGACTCCTCCCCCAGTTGTAACTCTGCTCGTTGGTTTCAGCTCAAGGCCTGTTGCCGCCATGCGTACACGCGACTATCTTTTGTCCCAGACCTTTCTGATTTTCTCAATCACATCGACAACATTGAGTCGCAAAAAGCCAAGGGAAATATCCTTACCGAACATGGAAATAAGGAGCAGTTCATCGTCAATCTTGCTGAAATGAATATTTGATTCCTGGCCCTTGTGAAAAAGCAGGGAGAACTCCTGTTCACCAACGAGTTTTGCCATAGCATCAACAGTGGCAAAATTACCGGCAGCCAGAGCAGCAAAAGAATACACATCATATTTGCTTGTGCCGTTGTCTCTGGCTGTAATGATATTTCCCGCCATGTCTATAATTATGACGCAGTCGACACCAAGTTTTATCAATTTATCCGACAAAATTGAGTCTATCTGCTCAAGTTGTTCCTGACTGACAATCCCATAATTCATGCCATTTTCCTCTTCGTGGTTGGGGCCGCTGAAGCCGAGTTATTTCATACTACCTGATATCTTAAAACCACATCATCATGATTGCAATGCGCGCGCCTTCCCGCTCATCCCTTTATAGAACTAGGTGACAGGAGGGGAGATAAACACCTCTTGAGAAAAGAAGAGTCCATGTTTCAGGAATTCTGTAATTCCTGTCAGTACCATATATTCAACTTTATTTCGTATTTTAAAAGGCAAGGCACTCCTTTTAGCTGTAATCACTATACGATAGTTTCTTGACTATATGAAGAAAATTTTTACTTTTTCTGAAAAATCATAGCCCTAGCGCGAGCAAGATTGAATAATTTAGTCCTTCTAATTTACAACATCATGATTTTATTAATTATATTTAAATATATCCACTGGGGTTCACCTTTTTGCCACTCCGGAAATTCCGTAATAATCAGTCCCCTTTTAAAGAGCCGTTTATTTTTTCCCGCAAAGGAAATTAACAACCTATACAAACTGCTACACTGAAGGATCTCCCGGAGGTTTCGCCGCCGCTTTCCTCATTGCACCCTCATCTATTATCTGCTAAGAAAGGGCTGGAGGAATTTTCAGTGAAAGACCTTAAATGCACCGTGCCTGCGCTGCCAGAAGACACCCAGCTCGTTGACACTCATTGCCATCTCGACATGGAAGTTTTCAACAATGACCTTGAAGCAGTCCTCGATCGCGCAAGGCAACACAGGGTAGACACCATAATAACTATAGGGATTGACCTGCTGAGCTCACAAAAGGCCATTGAACTTGCCCAAAAATACCCTGCCGTTTGGGCCTCGGCCGGAATACACCCCCACGATGTGCATTCGGTGACTGACGCGACCTACACCGCTCTCCTGGAACTGATCGAGACCCATCGTGATCAGGTTGTCGGCTATGGTGAAATTGGGCTCGACTATGCAAAAAAACGATCCGATCCCGACTTGCAACGCCAGCACTTCCGCCGACAGCTTGAGATGGCCATAGCGCTCCAACTACCTGTAATAATTCATGATAGAGATGCCCATGAAGATACAATTCGCATTTTGCAAGATTGCGGCCCTTTTTCATGTGGTGGTGTGATGCATTGTTTTTCTGGAGACATTGCTTTTGCTCAAAAAATCATTGACTTCGGTTTTTATATCTCCATTCCTGGCATCGTTACATTTAAAAATGCGGTTGACCTGCAAAAAGTGGCACGGATTATCCCATTATCATCACTTCTGGTCGAGACGGACGGCCCTTTCCTTGCTCCTCACCCTTGGCGCGGCAAGCGAAATGAGCCGTCTTATGTCCTCCATACAGCAGCCTTTATTGCCAGGCTCCGTGACATTCCCCTGCCAGAACTCGCACAGACAACAACGGCAAATGCGGTTTCACTTTTTCACCTCAACACCTCGTCATCTTCTCTCCATTAATCTCGCTCATGATCAGCCAGAACCTCCAAGAGATACAGGACAGAATCAAACAGCGCGCTCTTCTGATCAAAAGAAGCCCCGATGAGATTCAACTGATAGCCGTCTCTAAAAAAATCTCAACGCCTTTCATTGAAGAAGCTGTCCAATGTGGCCAATTTTATTTTGGCGAGAATTACATCCAGGAAGCAGTTGAGAAAAAAGGCAAACTCGGGGAAAGGATCGGTCTGCACATGCTTGGCCACCTGCAGAGCAATAAAGCAAAAATAGCCGCACAGATTTTTTATATGATTCAGACAGTTGACAGCATAAAGCTCGCATCTGCCCTCGCTAGACACCTTGACTCTCTCGGCAGGACAATGAAAATCCTTGTCCAGGTCAATATTGGCAATGATCCGAATAAATCTGGTGTGATGCCGGAGAAAACCGAAGAGCTCTTACAACAGATCAAGTCGCTCGATAAAATTGAGACACTCGGTCTCATGACCATCCCTCCGGTCACTCCAAGCCCTGAAGAGGCCAGGCCTCACTTTAAAGCGCTCTGTCACTTGGCGATAGACCTCTCCCGCAAAGAACTCTTTCATGACAACCGGAGAATTGAACTGTCAATGGGAATGTCGGATGATTTCGAAATTGCAATCGAAGAAGGAGCCACCATGGTTCGTATCGGAACAGCCATTTTCGGCCAACGCCCGTAACACAATATTCAGACCAATTACAAAGCTAGAGAAGGAAAATATGTTATGAAAATCACGATAATAGGAACAGGATATGTCGGTCTTGTCACAGGAACATGCTTTGCCGAATTCGGCCATCATGTTATATGCGTTGACAAAGATCAAACCAAGATTCAAAGCCTCCAGGCCGGTTTAATACCTATTTATGAGCCGGGCCTTGACGCCCTTGTCCTGAAAAATTCGCGCGAGGGTCGTCTATCCTTTTCCACCCAACTCTCTGAGGCTGTAGCCCAGGCTGATGCTGTTTTTATGGCCGTGGGAACACCAAGTAGTCGACGTGGAGATGGCTATGCCGATCTCACATACATCTATGAAGCCTCCCGGGAAATAGCGCCACACCTCAAAGGGTATACGGTAATCGTCGACAAAAGTACGGTTCCTGTGGGAACAGCACGCCAGGTCGCAAGGATCATAAGGGAGGTTAATCCTGGAGCACTCTTTGACATCGCATCAAATCCAGAATTTCTCCGAGAAGGTGCGGCGATAACTGATTTCATGCGGCCTGACAGAGTGGTAATCGGTGTAGATTCAGCACGGGCCGAAGAAGTGCTACGTGAGATCTACAAACCACTCTTTCTTCAGGAAACCCCTATCGTTAAAACTGACATTGAGACAGCAGAATTGACAAAATACGCAGCAAATGCCTTTCTGGCTGCCAAGATCAGCTTTATTAATGAAATAGCTCTCCTCTGTGACACGTTGGGCGCAGATGTTGTCGCCTTGGCCAAAGGAATCGGCATGGATGGACGTATCGGCAAGAAATTTCTTCATCCAGGCCCTGGCTACGGTGGTTCCTGTTTTCCAAAAGATACTCTGGCGCTAATGCGGATTGCCCAAGAGCATGGCCAGAACCTTAGAATCGTCGAGGCCGCAGTCGAAGTAAACGCAGCCCAGAAAGCCAAAATGGTCAAGAAAATACGTGATATCTTAGGAGGTTCTGAGGCGGGTAAAACTATCGCGATACTTGGCCTCACCTTCAAACCGGAAACCGATGACATGCGGGATGCCCCAGCTATCACCATCCTTCCAGCCCTTCTGGAAAAAGGTGCCAAAATAAAAGCCCATGACCCGCAGGGGATGGCCGAGGCTCAGAAATACTTGCCGAAGGGTATCAATTACGCTAAGGACGCATATGATGCCTGCACCGGGGCTGATGCAGTGGTATTGATGACCGAGTGGAACCAATACCGGGCCTTGGACCTCGACAGACTCGCTCAAAGCATGCGTGAGAAGATATTTATCGATCTGAGAAATGTCTATGAGCCGGAAAGAATGAAAGAAAAAGGATTCCGTTATGTCGGGGTGGGAAGATCATAAGCACCCAGAGGAGAGGAAAAACAGAAAAGGCACTTGCAAAAAACCATAGCAAGTGCCTTTGAGCAGTCAATATAGCAGTTTTCCTTTGCTTTACTTCTTGGACTTGGATGCCCGCTTAGCCGCTTTCAACGGATTGACCCGGATCTTGGCAACAGCTATCTCCGGTTTGGCGTGTGTGGCAAAATTACAGATTCCAAGCCGCCATTTCGCAGAAGGATTCAGATAACTTTGACAGTATTTTCCTGCAGCCTCCTCTACAATCCTCTCACAACCGTCACATTTTTCTACTACAGGTTTATACCTACCATCACTATAATTTACTGCAGTGTTTTTCTGCATACTTTCCTCCAGAGTCTTCAGTTGTTTTGCTCTTCCTGCCTCGTTATTAAGGAGGAGGTAGACAGCGCTTCACTCATAGCGAATGAGGCTACCAAATATGGTTGATATACGATAGAACCAAACATTCTAACAATATTTTTCATTGCAGACAAGAAAAATGCACATAAACTCTTGTTTATTGCCAATTTCAGAGCAAGATAAAAGATAACGGGATGATTTACCCTGATACTTATACAAGAGGTCTAAGTATCTGCAATTTGACAAGAGATTCAGACATCCCTAATTAAAAAAAGGATTGTTTTCCATGCCATCTCCTTGTATTTTACAACAGGCTGATATAGAATGAATTTTATTTCCATTGCCGATCATGTTGTTTTCTCAAGCGAACCTGTTGCCCTATACTTTTAGGAGGCGCGAATGCCTGTTTATATTTGGAAAGGAAAAAATTCTCAGGGTGAAAAACGTCATGGTGAGATTGAAGCACCTGACCAGACTGCGGTTCTTGCACAATTGAAGCGTCAGAGAATTTCCGATCCTGTCATTAAAGAAAAACCGAAAGATCTTTTTGCAAATGTCACTTTTTTCAAACCCAAAGTTACAGGTAAGGATATTGTTATTTTTACCCGACAGCTCTCCACCATGATTGATGCAGGTCTACCGCTGGTACAAGGTTTAGAAATTCTCGAAAAACAGCAGGAAAATCCGACATTTAAAAAAATACTTGTTACTATCCGTTCAGACGTTGAGGCTGGTTCAACTCTCGCTGACTCCATGAGGAAGCACCCAAAGGCTTTTGACAATCTATTCAGTAATATGATCGAGGCCGGAGAAACAGGCGGTATCCTTGACACTATCCTTTCCCGTCTTGCCGCCTTCATTGAAAAATCCATGGCCTTGAAAAAGAAAATCAAAGGGGCCATGACCTACCCCACGATTTGCCTGGCCATATCCATCCTAATTCTCGGCGTTATTCTTATCTTTGTTGTCCCCGTTTTTGATAAAATGTTTAAAGATTTTGGATCTACACTACCTCTACCGACCCAGATTGTTGTCAACATGAGTAACTTCATCAAGTCAAATTTTCTCTTTGTCATTATTGGCTTGTTTATTCTCAGCATGATCTTTAAAAAAATTATTTCTACCCCGAAAGGCAGACTGGCCTTTGATCGCTTTCTTCTTAAAGCTCCAGTAATAGGAATTCTTTTAAGAAAGGTTGCTGTTGCCAAGTTTACTCGAACCCTTAGCACAATGCTCCATAGCGGAGTTCCCATCCTCGAGGCTCTACAGGTGGTCGCCAAAACCTCAGGGAACAAAGTCATTGAGAATGCGGTGTATAGAGTTGCCGACTCAATTGCCGAGGGCAGGCCAATTGCTGAACCTCTCGAAGAAAGTGGTGTGTTTCCAAATATGGTTGTTCAAATGATCAACGTCGGTGAATCAGTTGGTGCGCTTGATGCCATGCTCGAAAAAATTGCCGATTTCTACGACGAAGAAGTAGATCAGGCCGTGGAAAATCTGACTGCAATGATAGAACCATTTATGATGGTTTTTCTGGGCGGAATGATTGGCGGTATAGTCGTTGCAATGTATCTACCCATCTTCAAAATCGCTAGCGTTGTGTGATTTTCTTGTTTTTTTATTACACCAATTTTCAATATTATTTTTTTCGACAAAAGAAATATAATAAATATCTGCAACTCCATTGACTTTCTTCTTTTTAAGTATATCATCATAAGGGGCATAAAATAAATATTCAGTAAATAATGGAGGAATGTATGACTCTTACAAAAGCAGATCTTGTTCAGCAGGTATATAAAAATCACGATAATCTGACCAAAGCCCAGGCTACAGATTCGGTAGAGGCATTTCTTCGTCTTTCCAAAAATTCCCTCATTAATGGATCGGATCTCCTGCTGAGCGGATTCGGTAAATTTAATGTCAAAGACAAGAACTCCCGTCGGGGACGAAATCCGCAAACAGGCGATGAGCTCACCCTAGATGCCAGAAGAGTTGTGACTTTTAAACCATCGGGAATCTTACGAGACAAGATTAATGCAGCCTAGGCCTTGATTTGCCACTATAGAGAACTGTTCCAATTTTTATCCCCCGTAATGACAATCATTGGTTTCATTACGGGGTTTTTTTCTTATCTCAACAACCACTTTTTCCGTCTTTATAGGATACATGTTTTCTCCGCCCGCCTTATTCTCACCCCTTGCTCCACCGATGAAAAGCCTATCTCTCTTACCGATTAACATTAATTTCGTTACTCATTCGCAGCGCTGGGATTTACACCCTTTCCTTCCGACTAGCATTCCAGATGATCTTGTGCAATCGTTCAAAGAAATTGGCATCCTTCAACCGCCTATTATTTATGAACAAGGTGAAGGGAAATATGAAATTCTCTCCGGAAGACGGCGCATCCTGGCAGCACGAGCGATCTGTCATTTGACAGAATGCTTCTGTATTGTGGTTCCGCACACGACACCTCCTCACGAGGTACTTTCCCTGCTCTTCGAAAGTCATCGTTTCTCCTCTCCATTTTCTCCTATGGAAACCGCCTATTTTTTCAGCATTGGCCTCCAATACCTGTCACTTGCAGAATTAGCTCAGACATTTCTCTTGAAAATGACAGGGAAGAGTAGCGTCTCAATACTGAGAAAGTTCCTGCAACTGTTACTTCTTGAAAAAGAAATCCAGCAACTCGTCCATAGCCTGTTTATCACTGAAAGCATGGCTTTGGATCTCCTGAAGATCAGCCCTGAGGACAGAAGCAGGCTCAGTAGATTGTTCCGGGATTTTCAATTGGGCGGAGGAAAACAGAAGCGACTTTTCATGCTTCTCAGGGATATCTGTCAACGGGAAAAAACGTCCATCTCAATCTTTCTGGAGCGACAGGAGATAGCAGAAATACTCAGGCACAGGGAGATGAATAATCCTCAGAAGATACAAAAGCTCTTGTCACTTCTGCAACAGATGGCAACCCCATCGTACCAAGCTGATGAAGATTCGTTCAGATTGCAAATCAACCAGCTGAAGCTCCCTGAATTTTGCGAAGTACAGCATAGTCAAGCGTTTGAAACGGATGAAGTGTTCCTGGCGATACGCTTCAGAGGGCTGGAACAGCTCCGTAAATCCTGGCCGGAGCTCAATAATGTGCTTCAGGAAACCAAGCGATAATCAAGACAGCCGGATATCATCATATCCACTCCCAGTCGTCTATATTGGACGTCGGATAGTCTGAAGGCTGCTTCACTGCTAATCCCCTCATAACCTGCCAACACAGAAACACCCTGGTCACCGACAAAGACCGGGGCATAAAAAAGGTGGGCGTAGTCATATAATTGCTGACGCAGCATGGCACCGTGAACTCGGGCGCCACCTTCAACCAGGAGCGATGTCACCCCTTTTTTTCCGAGAAACTCCAGAATTTGGCCGAGATCCACACCACCATCTGCACATCGATCAAGCTGGCGGACTACAACACCTTTCTGTTCCAGGCGGGTGACCTTTTCAGCATCAACTTCAGTGCCACAACAAATCCATGTTTGGGCTGACGATTGCTGATTAATAACCCTCGCATTTTCTGAAATAGAAAGCCTACTGTCCACCACGATCCGTATCGGATCCTTGCCTAATTTTCCAGAAGACAACCTGGTGGTGAGTGAAGGGTTATCAATTGCCACCGTGCCTATCCCGACCATGATAGCATCAGTCACGTCACGAAGTCGGTGGACTGTCGTCAAAGACTCAGGTCCAGTCATCCAGCCGGTCTTTCTTCCTTGAAAGGTGATCTTGCCATCAAGGCTCATCCCTGCCTTCATCACTACCCACGGCCTGCCGGTGGTAATATGTTTGATGAATGGCCGATTGAGAGCACGGCATTCCTGTTCCAGCACCCCTGATGTCACGGCAATCCCCCTGCTCATCAAGTATTCCGCCCCCCGGCCCTGCACGAGGGGATTTGGATCTACCATTCCCATGACCAGCCGCCGAATCCCGCTTGCGACAATTGCCTCACAACATGGAGGTGTCCTGCCGGTATGAGAACACGGCTCAAGGGTCACATAGAGTGTGGCACCTTGAGCGTCAGCTCCTGCCCGTCGGAGGGCGTGAATCTCGGCATGGGGTGTCCCCGCCATTTTATGGAAACCTTTCCCTCTAACCGTCCCTTCTTTGACGACGACTGATCCGACACAGGGATTAGGAGATGTCCTGCCGATGCCTTTCCTGGCCTCGCACAGGGCCATGCGCATAAAAAGACTATCTGTCTCTGAAATCATGCTCTGACCTAGCATCAAGGAGTGATTTGAGCTCATCCATAAATTCGTTCACATCTTTGAACTGACGATAAACTGAGGCAAACCGCACATAAGCAACTTCATCCAGTCCAGGCAAATATTCCATAACCCATTCACCGATAACCTGCGACGAGACTTCCTTCGAGCCATAGTCTTGGAGTTTATGCTCAATCTCATCAACAAACTGATCGATCTTGTCCCGGCTCACCGGTCTCTTCTCACAGGCCTTCTCTAATCCAAGCACCATCTTCTGCCTATCCCAGGCCTCTCTCCGCCCATCTTTTTTTACCAGCATCGGCATCATTACCTCTAACCGTTCATAGGTGGTAAAGCGCTGGTTGCATATCAGACATGATCGCCGTCTTCGGGTAATAGTGCTTTCCTTATTCAGGCGGGAGTCAATCACTTTGTTATCAAGATGGCCACAATATGGGCATTTCATATACGTTCCTCTTAAGACGAGAAATTTCCAGAAATACCATCCTGGGCGATAGAAGCAGGCTGTTTCTGGCACGAGATATCTGACAACATGTCAGCGTCTGATTTCCAGGAGTCTAGCAGAAATGAGGTTTTTTTGCTGCAACTCTTCATTTTACAAGAACAGCGTACAGGGAGAGGTATCAATCAGTAATTCCATATAACAGCTGGCAATGGGAGGCATTAGAAAAAAACAGATAGTATTATACTATTACACGGCAAGCTGATCATGGCTCATATAAAAACTGCTTAAAACGACACGAGCCGACATTACATTTGCAATGCCGGCTCGTTAACAGTCATTTTTCGGCTCTATTAGCCCTCGGAATATTTATCAATGCGCTGCTGATGTCTCCCGCCGGCAAAGGAAGTTGCAAGCCACACCTTGACAAGCTCCACAGCAACTCCCTCTCCGATTACCCTGGCACCAAGACAGAGAATATTGGCGTTGTTATGCTCCCTGCTCTTACGGGCTGTATATTCATCATGACAGATGGCTGCCCGGATTTTCCGATGACGGTTGGCCGCGATGGACATACCAATACCTGTTCCGCAGATCAAGATGCCGCTATCGCTCTTACCTGCCGTTATCGCTGCAGCAACGAGATCGGCGTAGTCCGGGTAGTCGACGGATTGCAGAGAGTGACAGCCCATATCCGCAACCTCGTGCCCCAAAGAGTGGAGCAGTTTTGCAATCGACTCTTTGAGAGCAAAACCACCATGATCTGCAGCCAGCGCAATCTTCATAAGGCCTCCTTGGAGAGTTTCATTTCCCGTTGTACCGCTTCATGGCAACTACAGCATTGGTACCACCAAAACCAAAGGAGTTTGACAATGCCGCATCAATCCGCATTTCACGTGCTTGCTTAGGCACATAATCCAGATCACATTCAGGGCTTGGCTCCTCCAGATTGGCCGTTGGCGGTGCAATCTGCTCAGATATGCTCAATGCAGTAAAAACCGCCTCAATACCGCCTGCTGCCCCAAGCATATGCCCCGTCATGGATTTTGTTGAGCTGATAGCCAGGTGTCCAGCGTGTTCTTTGAAAACAGTTTTGATTGCCAGGGTCTCACATCGATCGTTGAGAGGGGTAGATGTACCGTGGGCATTGATATATTGAATTCCTTCCAGTGGTAATCCGGCATCCTCAAGAGCCATTTGCATGGCCCGAGCCCCTCCTTCACCGTTCTCCGGAGGAGCGGCAATATGATAGGCATCACTACTCAGGCCATACCCGCAAATCTCGGCGTATATCCGGGCCCCTCTGGACCGAGCATGCTCGAGTTCTTCGAGAATGAGCATTCCGGAGCCTTCCGACATGATAAAGCCATCACGATCCTTGTCAAAGGGTCGCGATGCCAGTTCCGGCTCATCATTTCTGCTGGAAAGGGCTTTCATAGCACTGAATCCGGCAACTCCGAGTGGACAGATAACCGCCTCTGCTCCTCCGGCAACGACGATATCACAAAAGCCGTATTGAATATGCCGAAAAGCCTCCCCAACTGCATGGGTACCCGCCGCGCAGGCCGTAGTAAGCGTGAGATTGGGTCCTTTCGAGCCCAGTTGCATAGATATATGGCCCGAAGGCATATTGGGGATCACCATGGGGATAAAAAATGGGGTGATTTTCCGTGGCCCTTTCTCAAGACATACCAGATGATACTTCTCAATGGTTGGCAGACCACCCATTCCGCATCCGGTGATGACCCCGACACGACCACAATTCTCATCATCGATTTCAAACCCACTGTCCTTGGCAGCCATCAGCGCTGCCACAACACCGTATTGCACAAAAAGGTCGAGATGCTTAGAAGACTTTTTGTCAAGGAAGTCATCCACCTGAAAGTCCTTGACCTCTGCAGCAATTTTCACCTGATAGTCAGTCGTATCGAAACGGGTAATCAGGCCCACGCCACTCTTACCCGCACAGATATTCGCCCATGTCTTGGAAACACCAGTACCCAGGGGGGTTACCAGACCGACACCTGTAACCACAACTCTGCGCTTCACAATAGGATCTCCTTCAAGCTGTATGTCCTGCTCAACAGATGGGTTTGAAATTTCGTGATATTATTTCAGTTTTTTCACGTAATCAATGGCGTCCTGAACGGTAACAATCTTTTCGGCATCCTCATCCGGAATCTCTATATCAAACCCTTCCTCCATCGCCATGATCAGCTCTACCAGATCGAGAGAATCAGCACCCAGATCATCAACAAAAGAGGCATTGGGAACAACCTTGTCCTTCTCAACACTCAACTGCTCTACGATAATATCGATCATTTCTTGCTCTACAGCCATTGTCATTCTCCCTTAGTGTAAAAGTATTAGAATTTCGGCGACCGGCACACTCTTTGTGTATACCAGCCAGTCCAATATCTATCCAAGAATTTATGGGTGCCAAAAAAAGAACAGCCCATAGTACAGTTTCACATATACATGCCGCCATTCACGTGCAGCGTTTGACCGGTCAGATAGCGACCGTCATCACTCACCAGATAGGCAACAGCTCCGGCCACATCCTCGGGGGTACCAAGCCAACCCAGAGGTATCTCTTTCTTGAGTTGCTCCTGAACTTCTTCCGGCAGCGCATCCGTCATGTCAGTCAATATATAACCAGGTGCCACACTGTTGACCGTAATATTTCTCGACGCAAGTTCCCTGGCCATTGCCTTGGTGATCCCCACAAGACCTGCCTTGGCTGCCGCATAGTTGACCTGGCCGGCGTTGCCGGTAAAACCTATGACCGAAGATATGTTCACAATTCGGCCCCAACGCTGCTTCATCATCGGTTTTGATGCTGCCTTGGCACAGAAGAATGCGCCCTTCAGATTGGTAGCCAATACTGCATCCCAGTCCGCTTCTTTCATCCGGGCAACAAGGCCATCGCGGGTGATACCGGCATTATTGATCAGCACGTCAATACGCCCAGATTCATCGACGATCTGTTTAAAGGCAGTCTGGATTTGCTCAGGAACAGCGACATCAAAAGCCAAGATTCTGGCATTGCCTCCTGCCGACTCAATGAGTCTTTTCGTTTCTTCGGCTGCATCGGATCGGCTGACATAATTGATATACACCAGAGCTCCCATGGTCGCAAGACGCAGAGAGATTGCCCGACCGATTCCACGGCTCCCACCAGTTACAACAGCGACTTTTCCTTGCAAATTCATGCCCGACGATAGTCCTCAATTTTATTGATCAACTTGGGTATTACCTCGTACAGGTCACCCACAATACCGAAATCGGCGACGTCAAATATTGATGCATGGGCGTCCCGATTGATTGCCACAATTGTCTCCGATGACTGCATCCCGGCGACGTGCTGAACAGCGCCCGAAATACCACAGGCGATATAGAGTTTGGGGGCGACAGTCTTACCTGTCTGACCGACCTGATGCGGATAGGGGATCCAACCTGCGTCAACAACCGCCCGTGATGCCGAGATATTGGCCCCGAGTGTGTCGGCAAGTTTTTGTAACAGCTCAAACCCCTTCGGGTTTTCCAGACCGCGTCCGCCTGAAACGAGAATATCAGCCTCCTGGATATTCACATTGCTTCCCTGGGACATGACCTCTTCAACGACACGAATACGGCTCTGCAATTGCAAAGACGTGGGGATAACATCAATGATCTGGCCAACTCTCTCAGCGTTATATTCAAGCGACTGCATTACATGTGGACGCACGGTTGCCATTTGGGGACGAGATGACGGACAGACGATGGTCGCCATGATATTTCCGCCAAAGGCCGGGCGAGTCTGCATCAAGGCGCCGTCTTCGTCACGGATATCAAGACCGGTGCAATCAGCCGTCAGCCCGGCATTCAGCGTTGTGGCAACACCCGGGATAAACGAGCGGCCGATGGCTGTGGCTCCGGCGAGAACAATCTCCGGGCGATGTTCCTTCACTAGGGCAGTGACCAGCTTGGCGTAACAGTCTTCGGAAAAATGCCGTAGCTTTTCATGATCGAGCCGGAATACTTTATCAGCCCCATGGGCTATCAGAGATTTGGCGGTCTCGCCGGTGTCATGTCCAATCAGAATCGCGCTGAGCTGTACTCCTCTCCTGTCTGCAAGACGTCGACCGACACCAAGAAGCTCAAGCGCCACCGAGGCAAGCACTCCCTGCCGAAATTCACAATAGACCCAGACACCGGACCAAGAAGCAAGATCAACCTGCACCGATTTTTCCGTCCCCTCCAGTGCCAGGGCGGCCACATCACAGCTCTCCACACAAGCGCCACATAAGGTGCAGGAATCACCGACAACTGCAATCCCATTCTCAATCTCAATCGCAGAGAAAGGACACTGGCCCACACAGATCCCGCATCCGATACAGAGATCTTCATTGACTTTCAACATTTCAGAATTCTCCTGCGGTGACTATAAGTACGGAGCAAGCTTGACCACAAGCTGTGCAATCTGTTCATCAAGGTTCCCTGCAAAAACTGCCTTCTCACCTCTGGCCTGAGGTGGAAATACCTTCATGACCTGGGTGGGAGAACCCGGAAGGCCTATACAGCGGGGATCCGCACCGATATCCGCAGCCGTCATCCTCTTGATCTGGGCCTTTTTTGCCTTCATCTTGCCCTTCAAGGAGGGGACTCTGGGTTCATTGATATCTTTAACCACGGTCAGCAAGACTGGCAACTCGGTTTCCACGACATCATACCCATCATCCATCATCCTCTCGACCACAATCTCCTTGCCAGCCACCTGGCGAATCTTCTGGACACAGGCGATACAGGGGATATCAAGTCGCATGGCGAGTCCCGGACCTACCTGGGCAGTATCCCCATCGATCGCCTGCTTACCGCAGAGGATGAGATCGAAGGTCCCTATTGTTCTGACAGCTTTTTCAAGGGTATAGGCGGTCGCCCATGTGTCAGCACCGGCAAATGCCCTGTCGGAAATCAGTACGGCTTGATCAGCACCGCAGGAGATTGCCTGACGTAGGACCTCTTCGGCTTGAGGCGGACCCATAGTTATGACCGTCACTTCACCACCATGCACCTCGACAAGGCGTACAGCCTCCTCAAGAGCATACTGATCGTAGGGGTTCATAATCGACTCAACCCCTTCTCGCGCTAGCGTATTGGTCACAGTATCCAGGTGGACATCCTTTGCGTCCGGAACCTGTTTAACACAGACAATAATATTCATTGCAATAACCTGTTCAATTCTTTTCTGACTCTTATTCTTCTGAGCAAAGGTCTTGTCGTTACCTGGTAAAAAGGGGCTCTGCTATTACTGGGCATATTCCCGATTGAGTTCCTGGCCGACAACATTGCGCTGAATCTGGTTTGTGCCTTCATAGATCTGCAGGATCTTGGCATCACGCATCATTTTTTCCACCGGATATTCACACATATAGCCGTATCCACCCATGACCTGAACGGCATCGGTCGTCACCTTCATAGCAATGTCCGTGGCAAAAACCTTGCACATGGAAGAGGCCTTAGACATGTCTTTCGGATGGGCATCAATGTGCTTTGCTGCACTGTAAACCAGAGCCCGCGCTGCCTCAATCCCGATGGCCATGTCCGCCAGCATATGTTGAACCGCTTGGAATGCCATGATTGGTTTACCAAATTGTACCCGTTGTTTGGCATACCGTGCGGCGGCGTCAAGTGCGCCCTGGGCGAGTCCGACTCCAAGGGCGGCAATTCCCGGCCTTGAAGAATCGAGCGTCTTCATAACCGTGATAAAGCCTGATCCCTGTTTGCCGATAATTCTGTCCTTGGGAATACGGCAATCTTTAAAAATGAGCTCTGTCGTTGATGAAGCCCGGATCCCCATTTTTTTCTCTTTCGGCCCACAGGAGAAGCCCGGATCCCCAGCCTCAACAACAAACATGGAGGCGCCACGCGGTCCTTTGCTGCGATCGGTGATAGCGACTACTGTATAAATATCGGCCTCACCACCGTTGGTAATCCATTGTTTCGTGCCATTGAGCACCCATGCATCACCATCGAGCACAGCCGTGGTCTGAATGCCTGAGGCATCCGACCCGGCATTCGCTTCGGTCAGGCCAAAGGCCGCAAATTTTCGCCCTGAGGCGACATCGGGCAGATATCGCTGCTTCATCTCCTCCGAGCCTGAGATGAGGATCGGATAGATCCCCAGTGAGCTGGCAGCAAAGGCTGTAGCTACACCGATACAACCTCGCCCGAGCTGTTCCAGAGCCAGGACGATATCAAAACAGCCTCCGCCAAATCCACCATATTCCTCAGGAATAGGAACACCAAACAGATCAGCTCGAGCCATTTCATTGAGTATCGCCCGAGGAAATTCATGTTTTTCATCAAGTTCGGCGCGTTGGGGAATAATCCGCTCATCAGTTATCTGTCGAGCAATATCGACAATCATAACTTGTTCTTCAGATAAAAAATAATCCATAATTCTCTCCTGTTGAGAAGCCGTCAGGAAATAGCCATCACATTTCTGACTCTTTCGCTACAGCTCCATAGCCGGTCGCGGCATTGCCGCGTTACGGTCTTTTTTGCACACCGGCTTACCATTTAATCAGGGTTGCGCCCCAAGTAAGACCACCCCCGAAAGTACAAAATAAAATCGTATCTCCTGCAGAAATGCGCCCTTCCCTCTTCGCCTCATCCAAGGCAATTGGTATGGAGGCCGCAGAAGTATTACCATACTCAGCAACGTTGATAAATACTTTTTCTTTTGGAATTTCAAGTCTTTCTATTAAGTTATTAAGAATACGGATGTTTGCCTGATGGGGAATGACCAGCTTCACGGAATCAAGTGAAATCTGCTCCTTTGCCAGCAACCCCCGCACGGCATCTTCCATGGCCTTGACTGCATACTTAAAGATCTCCCGACCTTCCATGATGATATGACTTCCAGGATTTTCTTCAATGCACAGCTCAGGATTGTTGCTTTTCGGGGCATGCATGTATAACAACTTCCAGAGGTTACCGTCAGAAAAAAAGTTAGAGCCGATATAGCCGCAATCGCCCTCCTGATGGCCAATAATCACCGCTCCCGCCCCATCACCAAAGAGGATACAGGTATTCCGATCCGCCCAGTTCAGTCGGGCTGAGAGAACCTCCGCACCGACAATCAGAATTTTCTTCTCGCTATCGGCACGGACATATTTATCGCCCAGATCAAGGGCATAGAGAAATCCTGAGCAAGCGGCATTCACATCATAGGCAAAGGCCTTGGTAGCCCCCAGCTCTTTCTGCACAAAACAGGCACAGGACGGCATAAGCATGTGCGAACTGATAGTGGCAACGACTATAATATCAAGTTCTTTTGCATCTATACCAGACATCAGAAGGGCCTTTCTGGATGCTTCGGTGGCTAGGTTGTACGTCTGCTCGCCCTTTCCGCTTATGCGTCGAGCATTGATCCCGGTCCTGCTCTGAATCCACTCGGCAGAGGTATCAACAATCTCTTCCAAGTCGTGATTGGTGACTATTTTCTCAGGCAGACATGAACCAGTGCCCAGGATTACTGTTCCCATTACGACTCCATCAGCATATCATTGCCATCTGCGGCAAGGCTCTTGAGAATATCATTATTGACATTATTCTTGACCATCTTGATGGCTTCGAGAATTGCATTTTTTATAGCCTGGGCATTAGACTTCCCATGGCAGATAATGCCTGTCCCGTTGATTCCCAGAAGCGGTGCTCCACCGTATTCGGCGTAATCGACCCGCTTTTTAAAGGCCCGGAAAGCAGGACGTGCCAACAGATAGCCTATCTTGGCAGGAAAAGATTTGAGGATTTCATTCCTGAGCATCTGCATGGCAGCCTCGGCCAATCCCTCACTCACTTTCAGGCAGATATTTCCAACAAAACCGTCACAGACGATGACATCGACATTGCCCTGAAAGACATCGCGCCCCTCAACGTTCCCGATAAAATTCAGAGAGCTGTTTTTCAGGAGTGCATATGTCTCCTTGACCAAGAGATTGCCCTTCCCACCCTCTTCACCAATAGTAAGAAGACCTATACGAGGTTCAGCAATGTCAAATATTCGAGAGAAGCACGAGGCCATAACGGCAAACTGATACAGGTGCAAAGGTCTGCAATCGACATTTGCGCCAACATCCATGAGTACCACCGGTTTTTTGAGAGTGGGAAAAAAGGAAGCTATCCCCGGCCGAGAAACACCTGTCAGACGACCGAGCACTCGCACTGCTGCAGCCATAGTTGCCCCCGAATTACCGGCACTGACTGCAGCATCTGCCTCGCCCTTGCGGACAAGATCGAATGCAACCATTATGGAAGAGTCTTTTTTCTTGCGGACTGCATCAACAGGATGCTCATTCATCTCTACAACCTGCGAAGAATGAACAATCTGTATGAGCGATTCCGTCTTTGCGTCAGGAGAAATTTTATCGAGGTGTGATCGCAGAAGGACTTCGTCTCCCACCAGGCTGACCTTGATCTGTGTCTGCTCAACGGCAAGTAATGCCCCGGCAATCAACTCCTCCGGGCCATGGTCTCCTCCCATGGCGTCCAGGGCAATGTGCACAACGACCTCCTACTCTATTTGAGCATCAAGAGTAAAAACCGTACGCCCCTTATATTTTCCACAACTGGCGCACAGGCGATGAGGCTCTTTCGGTTCCCCGCAATCGGCACAGAGTGAGACACCTGGCGCTTTCAGGCCATCATGAGACCGTCTTTTGTGGGTACGAGAGTGAGAATGTCTTCTTTTTGGCAGAGCCATAATTACCTCCAATAGGTATGTCGATATCGATGTAATCGAGTTTAATTTATGCCTTCCGCAGTCTTTTCAAAACAGCGAAAGGTGAATTTGAACTGCTTGTCGAACAATCGCAGTTCTCATTTTTCAACAGTGCACCACAGACTGAGCATAGTCCCTGGCAATCTTCAGCACAAAGAGTCCTTACAGGCACAGCAAGGAGAACCTGTTCCCTAAAAATCATATCCAAATCAATGACGGGATCCTTGAGGTAGAGTGTATTGCAGTCCTCGGTACTACACTCAAGCTCCGACATTTCAGGATTATTCTGCTCTTCGAGGGTGAGTATGTACTCAAACTCCTCTTGTATTCGGCTTTCCACAGGAACTCCGCATCGGTCACACGCCAGCAGTGCTGTAAACCGGACCACTCCCTTTAAATGCACCGTCTTGTTGGTCTTTTTACAGACCTCAAACTCGGCCAGCACGGGTTGACAGCAGACCAGTTCGTCCGCCGGAAACCAGGAGACTTCACTTAGGGAATAATGAGATTGCTCCTGAGAAATCTCAGCAAATGCCAATTTCATCGATTACCTCAGTAAATGAACCACAGTTCGATTGAGAAACAAAAACTGCGATGATAATAAATTTTGCCTAGAATGGCTAGAAAAAAATAGAAAAGGGGTTTGGACATTCAACCTCTCTTTGCGAACAGTCCTTCTCTGCAGACTGCGGTCCATCTCCGAGCACGCTAGTCGAAACAGTACCCTTACCTACATGATGCGGGCCAGACGCTCGGAACTCTTCTGCAGGCGCAGATGAGAAACAAGCAAGAACCTTGTCAAAATCTTCCAGGCCAATGCAGGATTCTGTTCCATCAGAATCTCGAGGGTTTTCCGCTCAAGAGAAAGCAGCCGGCAATTTTCAATAGCCACAACTGTTGCTCCGCGTATCTGCCCTGGAACAACTGCGCCTTCCCCAACCGGAGCACCGGGATCAAGCAGTGCAACCACCTGCAATTTATCAGCAAAACCCGTGTTTTTCTGAACAGCAAGTCTTCCAGAGACAAGGAAATAGACGACAGAAGCAGACTCACCCGCCCGAAAGAGTGTGTTTCCGGCGGGCAGGTCCACTGGGAGAAGCATCGAATGTAAGGCCGGGAGATCTCCATCATCGAGAAATGGCAGAACACTGCGAATATCCTGA
>JAUYSF010000333.1 GCA_030696435.1 Desulfoprunum sp.
GAGATGTTCGAGACCTGGTACAAGATGACCGCGATGATCCAAACCGGCCTCGATATCAGCCCGCTCATCACCCACCGGTTTCACTTCAGCGACTTCGAACAGGGCTTTGAGGTGATGCGCTCCGGCAGATCGGGCAAGGTCATACTCGATTGGAATATCTGATACAGGAGAGGAAAAATGGCACTGGATCGACTTGACGAATCACTGAGCCGGGAATTACAACAGCTGCAGGAAGAAGGGCGGAGCAAAAAACCGGAGCGGATCATCAGCGGCTATCTCCCCGCCAGCGGCAGCAGCGGCCCGCGCTATCTGCTCGAAGGGCAAACCCGCCCCTTTTTGCGCATGAACTCCAACTCCTACCTGTCTCTCTCCCTGCATCCGGCTCTGGTTGAGGCGGCAGACCGGGCCACCCGACACTTTGGCGTAGGGCCGGGGGCTGTGCGCTTTATCGACGGCACCTTCAGTCATCATATCGCGCTTGAGAGCCGGATCGCTGGGTTTGTCGGCCAGCCCGCCGCCAAGATCTTCAACTCGGCCTACACCTCAAACTGCGGTCTGGCCCTGGCCCTCTCTGGTGCCACAACCCACTGGATCGGCGATCAGCTCAATCACAACAGCATCATCCGGGCCATGCGCATCGCAGGCGTCCCGAGTCAGAATAAGGGCATCTACCGACACAACGATATGGCTGACCTGCAGCGCTGCCTTGACGAGGTCGGCCCGGAGATCGAACGGGTGGTGGTCATATTCGACGGCATCTTCAGCATGCGCGGCGACTACGCCCCGATCGAGCAGATCGTCGAACGGTGCAACAACTATCACCCGAAATTCAAGGACGGTGTAATTACCGTGGTCGATGACTCGCACGGCCTGGGGGCCTACGGCCCAACCGGGCGGGGAACGGCGGAATACTGCGGCGTCTCGCCCGATATCATCATCGGTACCTTCGGCAAGGCCTTCGGGGTTAACGGCGGGTTCATCGCCGCCAGTGCCACAGTCATTGAAACGGTCCGCCAGAAGGCTGACACCTATATCTATACCAATCCACTGAGTGTCGCCGATTGTGCTGCAGCCACCACCGCCCTTGACATCTGCGCCGGCGAAGAAGGGGCCCTGATCCTGAGACATCTGCAGGAGAGAACCGAGCAGTTCCGCCAGGGACTTGCAGCCCTCGGACGCGAATCCATCCCCGGTCCGCATCCCATCGTCCCTCTTCTGGTGCGGGACACAGCGGCAACCCTGGATCTGGTCAATCGCCTCTTTGAGGCAGGGATCCTCGCCGTCGGACTGACCTTCCCGGTGGTCCCGCGAGGTGACGAGACCATCCGCTTCCAGGTCAATGCCGCCCACAGCGCCTCTGATATCGACTCTGTGCTGCACGCCTTGAGGAATTTCAGACAGCCCTGACCCTCTCTCTCACCTCCTTTTTCAGGCAAAAAATTTGCAGCACCCTGAACAGGGAAACATCTTCTGCGATATCAGTACTTTTCTTGCCGGATATTCCATGCTATATAGAGTGCCGCATTCTCCTGGAAAAACCTCATGAAAAATGCGGCGATCCGCAAGCCATAAGGGAATCCGTTGAAATTCCCTTGACGAGAGAAACACGGGCATGTAACGATACTTCGTGTACATACTCATGATTGCGCATTTCCACTCAGCCCAACGGTCTAGTGGAACTGTTTTCGATACCCTCAATACAACCATTTTCCCCTGTTTATACAAGGAAAGGTCCGCATGAATCGATCCGGTCTTTTTATTACCCTCATCATGGGTGGCCTCGCCACCTTGCTCTGGATGCTCGTCAACTCTCCCGATATCGAGCCTCCCTGGCCGAAGATGGTCCAGGGTTTTTCTTTTTCGCCCTACCGCACAGATCAGTCAGCAGAAAAAAACATCTTCCCGACCGAGGCCCAGATTGAAGAAGATCTTGCCCTGCTGGCCGGAGACGCCCATGCCGTGCGTTCTTACAGCGTCAAAGGCACCCTGGCCGAGATCCCCCGGTTGGCCGCCACAAAAGGTCTCAACGTCGTATTGGGTGGCTGGATTTCCAATATCGCCAAGGACAATGAGGAAGAGATCCAAAAACTCATCAAGGTCTATCGGGCCAATCACCGCAACATCATCCGGGTCATCGTCGGCAACGAGACCCTGCTGCGCACCGAACAGACGGTACCGCAAATGATCGAGCATCTCGAACGGGTGCGCAAATCAGTCTGGGCCCCGGTGAGCTGTGCCGAACCCTGGCATATCTGGCTTGAGCATCCCGAGCTGGTCAAACACGTCGATTTCATCGCCGTCCACCTGCTGCCGTACTGGGAAGGCATCAACATCGAAGAGGCCGTCAACTACGTTACAATGCGCTACAATGAGCTGCGCAAGGCCTATCCGGACAAGCAGATCATCATCACCGAGGTCGGCTGGCCGAGTAACGGCCGGACCCGTGAGCAGGCCGTGGCCAGCCAGTCGAATCAGGCCAAGTTTCTGCGCCGTTTTCTCGCCACCGCTGAAAAAAACGGCTATACCTACTACATCATGGAGGCCTTTGATCAGGTCTGGAAGAAAACAGAGGAAGGCGAGGCCGGGGCGCACTGGGGAGTCTATAACGCCAAACGTCTGCCGAAATTCTCGTTCAGGGAGCCTCTGGTCCCCATTCCCCAGTGGCGTGATCTGGCGGCGATCAGTATTGCCATCTCGGTGATCGTCCTGCTCCTGCTGTTCCGCGACAGTGGTACCATGAAGACCTCCGGTCGGGGCTTTCTGGCCGTTGTCGCCTTCTCGATCACCACCTTCGCGGTCTGGATCGTCTACGATTTTTCCCAGCAGTATATGTCACCCGGTGGCCTGACGGTCGGCATTGTGTTGTTTATCGCGGCGCTCGGGGCCATTATCGTCATTCTGGCCGAGGCCCACGAATGGGCCGAGGCCCTGTGGACCAAGAACTGGCGGCGTCTGCCCATGCCGTCAGCCGATTCGGACGAGATCTTTCATCCCAAGGTTTCGGTACATGTCCCGGCCTATAACGAACCGCCGGATATGCTCAAGCAGACCCTCGACGCCCTGGCTGTCCTCGATTATCCTAACTTCGAGGTCCTGGTCATCGACAACAACACCAAGGATCCGGCGGTATGGCAGCCGGTTGAGGCCTACTGCTTAGAACTCGGGCCGCGCTTCCGCTTCTTCCATGTCGATCCGCTGGCCGGCTTCAAGGCCGGGGCGCTGAATTTCGCTCTGAGAGAGACGGCCGCCGATGCCGAGATTGTGGCGGTCATCGACAGCGACTATATCGTCACGAAAAACTGGTTACAGGCCTTGGTTCCGCAGTTCAAGAACGAGAAGATGGCCATTGTCCAGGCCCCGCAGGACTACC
>JAUYSF010000412.1 GCA_030696435.1 Desulfoprunum sp.
CTGAAGACCAGTTTTGCCGGCCAGGCTGCAGATACTGCCAAGTAATCTCCGGCTGCAGGTTGGGCCCGGAAACAGGGTCATGGTGTAGAAAGAAGTCTTCTCGCCTAAAGACAGGATGGTTCTTACGTAGGGCGATGCAGAGTTGAAAAAAACGGAGCAGATCCCCGTTGATTGCGGCAAGTGACCAGTCCAGCCAACTTGCCGGGTTATCCTGGCACCAGGCATTGTTGTTACCCCTCTGGCTTCGGCCAAACTCATCGCCGGCCGTGAGCATCGGCATACCCTGCGAAAGCAGCAGGATCGCGGCCATGCTGCGCATCCGTCTGAGTCGAAGAGCCCGAATCTCTCTGGGGCAGGGACGTCCTTCGTAGCCACTGTTCCAGCTGATATTGTTATTATCACCGTCGCGATTGTTTTCACCGTTGGCGGTGTTATGTTTTTCATTGTAACTCACCAGGTCATAGAGGGTGAAACCGTCATGGCTGGTGATGAAATTAATAGAGCTTAAAGGGCTGCGGCAGCTGGTCTGGTACAGGTCGGAGCTTCCGGCAATTCGGGTGGCGAGCCTCATGACCGTATCGTCGTGGCCTGCCATGAAGGCCCGGATGTCGTCACGGAATCGCCCGTTCCATTCTGCCCAGCGGGTATCAGTGGAAAAGGTGCCAACCTGATAGAGGCCGGCAGCATCCCAGGCCTCGGCAATGATTTTGGTGTTGCGCAGGACTGGATCTTCCGCGATCATCTCGATCATCGGAGGGTTGCTGAGAACATGCCCTTTCCGGTCACGGCCGAGGATGGAAGCGAGATCAAAACGGAAACCATCCACGTGCATCTCAATGACCCAGAAACGTAAGGCATCACGGATGAGATCACGCACCACCGGATGATTACAGTTCAGAGTGTTGCCACAACCGGAGAAGTTGAGGTATTCATGTTTTTCCGGCCCGAGAAGATAATATATTCTGTTGTCAATACCTCTTAAACTGCTGGTTGTTCCTTCGTAACCTCCTTCGCCGGAGTGGTTGAAAACGATATCCAGGAAGACTTCAATGCCGGCCTGGTGCAGGGCCAGAACCATTGTCTTGAATTCATTGATATGGTTTCGCCAGTCAGCGGCATAGCCCGATTTCAGGGCAAAAAAGGAAACGGGGTTATAACCCCAGAAATTTTTCAGGGTTTCACCGCTTTCAGGATCGTGGAAGGTGATGTCATTCTCATCGAATTCGGTGATGGGCATGAGCTCAATCGCTGTGATTCCGAGCTTTTTTAGATAGGGTATCTTGTCAATGATCCCAAGGTATGTCCCGGGATATCTGACATCTGCACTACGATGACGGGTAAAACCCCGGAGGTGGAGTTCATAAATCACCGTCTCGGGTAATGGGGTCTTAAGTGGTCGATCCCCCTGCCAGTCAAAATCAGATTGGCCAACCTTGCAACAGGGTTTTGTACCGTACAGTGGGGTATCTCCCCATTTTCGTGGAGCAAGATGAGGGCAGAATGGGTCGAGGAGGATATTTTGCGGGTTGTAGATGAGACCACTGTTTTCAGGATCGTCTCGTCCATGGATCCGATAACCGTAGGTCAAATCTGTAAGACCTGTCTCAAGTAAGATATGCCAGATGTCGCCGGTCTTGTTTTCCTGAGAGTCGAGGAAAAACTCTCGTCTCTCAGTTTGTATGGAGGTTGGCGTTGGAAAATCGACAACCAGGATGACCTGCTGGGCATGGCGGGAAAAGATCGAAAAATTGATTCCATCGCTCAAGATACTCGCGCCGAGGGGTAACGGAGATCCACTTTTTGTTGTAAGGGGCATATTTTTCTTGGACACTTCTGGTAATGATTACTATAATCGAAAAGAAGAGATAGAGGCGAACCCACATTCATTTGAATATAATTATCATACAACAGTTTGTGGGATTCAGAAAAATAATTCTAGATAGAGATGGCAGACCTTTCAACAGGTTAACGTCAAGTTCGGAGGGATAAATATGGGTATGTTCCATAAGGTGCAGGTTGGACAGATGATTATAACCCCCATCGACTGGGAGATGAATCCCGATCTCAGTTTCGGGACCTTCGAATCGTGGGGCGGCAGAGAGAGAGTGCGCAACAATAAGGAATGTGTGTATTATTTCTTTATTGACAATTGGGGTGAAGAACCTAGGCTCTGCCTAATGGAAAGGGCGGTGAAACATGCAAAGATCATGGCGGTGATCAATGCCCCGCTAGATATGGTTAAAAGGTGCGTGGAGAGTCAGGGAACTTCGTCACGCTTTGAGAAAAGTTACGCCATCAATGAGCAGATTAGGGTCTGGCTGATCGATCACGTTCTCGATGATGGTGACTCTTCTCTTGTGATCCCAATGGAAGAAAAACGTATACTCGAAGATATGGGACCTGCTTTGCCGCCCCAAACAGTTATGGATTTTTCAGGAGAGGAGACCCTGTTGCCTGCAGTATCGGCGATAATCAACGACGATCAAGTGCAGGGTATTATCAAAAAATGGGGTTTTTTCGATGCAGAATTCAACCCGGGCGGAAATTTTGAAAATACCCTTATTCAGAGCGGCCATCCGCTTACGGTGCTGGATAGACGTACCGCTCTCCTCTGGCAGAGAGGTGGTTTGGATATCTGTTCGATGCGGACAATGCAGAAGAATATCGATGTCATAAACCGTGAAGGCCTTGCAGGTTATCACGATTGGCGTCTGCCGACCCTGGAAGAGGCCTTGTCTCTGATGGAGCGCGTAGAAAACAGCAAGGGAGTACATCTGCATCCCTGCTTTTCAAAAGAACAACCATTTATCTTTGTGGCGGCCCAACGCAAACCCGGCGGCTACTGGTTTGTTGATTATAAACAAGGGCGCTCTTTCTGGTCTTCCGGTACAATACCCGGAGGATTCGGGAGGTTAGTGCGATCAATGTGATTGATTGCGAGGAGATAGCGGCGAGAAGTGTTCCTTGGCTCTTTCGGCCTTCAGGAAAGATAGAGTAGTGCCTAATTTTTCGGGAAAATACTGTCGGGACAGGGGATTTTGTTTGAAAAAGGCTGGAAATGCCGTATAACCATTGCTAGTCGAGAAACACGAATACTCCCTCTGTTAGAGATGGTTTTTATGAAACGCATTCTTATAATTGATGATGAAGAATCTGCCCTTGACCTGTTGCGTCGAATATTGGAGCAGGAGGGCTATGAGGTTATTGCAGCAAAAAACGGCCAGGAAGGCCTTGAAATCTTCCGCAAACAACAGTTTGATTTGGTCGTGACAGACATGGTTATGCCGGTGAAAGATGGGCTGAAGACAATTCTGGAGATGCGGCAGGAAGATCCTACTATCCCTCTCATTGCCATCTCTGGTGGTGGGGCGATTGCGAAAGAGAGGTATCTCAATGTGGCAGGTTATATCGAAGGTGTCTGTACTATCCCCAAACCATTCACCCGGGTAGAGCTTCTTGCCGGAGTGAACAAACTCATCAGATAATAATCTGCAGATTTGAAGGCGGACTGACCATCAGTCCTGTAGGCCTGGAGGTCTTTCGTTCGATGTCTGGGTGAGAAGTCCCTGGCCTTCTATTAGAGAAGCCTTCAAGGCTGTTGAGTTGGGGTTCTGCAGGGTGAAACCGCGCTGGACAAGGTT
>JAUYSF010000054.1 GCA_030696435.1 Desulfoprunum sp.
AACAGTGACTGAGGGATTCCGGATAGTAGTCTTGGAAAGATTTTTTATTCATAGAGTTTCCCTCGTAAATAACTAGGGACACTCCCCAGTTTTTTGATGTGAAAATTAAAACAGGGGAGTGTCCCTAGTTATTTCTCTGAACGATGAAGAAAAACCTCAAATTTTTCAAGACAATCTGCCATGTTCTGTCGGCCAAAACCTATGCGGAAACAATCGAGATCCTCTCTATAGAGCGTTCCGGGCAGCAGCAGGACTCCGGCTTTCTCAACGAGGTCGCGGCAAAAATGGGCAACTGATGTGCCGAGATAGCGTGGGAAGGCAATGGGGCCGGCTTTTGGCTCATGCCACTGGAACAAATCCGTATGGGCTGCGAAAAAGGCATTCAGCTGAACCAGGTTCGAGCGGATTATGGCCATATTTCGGGCAACAATCGCATCTCGATGGTGCAGAGCAAGAGTGGCCAGAAACTCGCTCGGGGCACTGTTGCAGATGGTCGTGTAATCTTTGAAGGCCGCAAGTTCCCGAAAGAGAGATCTGTTTCGGGTGTAAATCCAGCCAATCCGCAGGCCGGCAAGGCCATAGGTCTTTGACATTACGCCAAGAGAGACAGCCCGCTCGTTGATATCCGCAAGTGCCGGCAGGCGCTCGGCCGAATCATATTCCAGCCCGCGATACACCTCGTCGGAAAAAATCAGAAAGCCGTGTTCATCCGACAACCTTGAGAGTTCGGTTATGAATTCAATGCCGGGCAGAAAGCCGGTCGGATTATGGGGAACGTTGATCACCACCATTTTCATTCTGCTTGTCAGCCTATCCCGCAAGAAATCGAGATCAAGTGTCCAGGACCGGCCAGGATCGGCCTGCCATTCGATCACTTCCGCGCCGATACTCCGGGCAACTTCACCGAGGGATTGATAATACGGGGAGTGGACGATGATAGTATCTCCCGGTTCCAGGGTGGCATGCATGCAATTGAAAATCGCCTCTTCGGCCCCGGCGTGCACAAGAATATGCTCAGGGGAACTCTGCCTGTACAACGAGGCGATTTCCTGCCGCAGCTCCGGGCTGCCGAGCGATTCGGTGTAGCCGAGCCGTAGCGACAGAAAACGCTCGTGCGCCTCAGGCTCTTTCTGCAGCAAATCCTTGATCGAGAGACTTTCGCAGTCGGAGCAGCACAGCAGGTACGGGGCCGAAAACTCATGCTCGGCAAAATAGCGCTCCAGGAGAAAAGGCCTGGGTTTCATTTGGGCAACTCCTTGTTTTTAAATAATAACCGTAATAAGTATACCTTATTCTCCCGGCGGTTTCGGTTTTTGGATCGATCGAGTGAGTTCAGAGCGATCAGAGGTCTCAGGCTGTCAATAATCTGCTCCCGCAATACCCAACGGTGGAGCTTGCGGTATATATCGGGATCAAGGCAATAGCTCTTTCCAGCCAAATCCACTAGTGACTCCCCATATTTACCGCCAAGAGGCCCATAGCAGCCAAACCCCGGGATAGCTTTGAATGGCTGCTTCCAATAACCTTCAGACCTCTCACTATATCGTTTCCAAAACAGATCCCAACTCCAGTATTCAGTCTACTTATAATACCCTGTCATTTCAAGGGGTGGTCAGGATGGCAGCGCCGTAAACTCGGATTGCAAAGCAGATGACGGTGTGGCATAGTCTGCGGCAAAACTCTCAGCAGCCTACCTCTTGCCGGTGTGGAGTGTTGAAGGAGCGCTCCCTGCGGAAGGGGGGAAAGTCAAATCTGGATTCCACTGCTCGTGCAGGGGGCCAGCGCAGGAGCAGCCGGACGTTCTCTCAACTGTGAGCGGCAAAAGAACCTGAACCAAGATAGGAAAAATAGAGTGAAGAACAGCAAACAACTCCTTCCCCGAGCCCTACGATGGTTCATCATCATCGGCTTTGTGGTCCTCTGGTATGCTCTGGTCCAGGCTATAAGCCATGTGATCTTTCATGTTACGATCAAGACTGCGGCTATGCCACAGGATCTGGCGGCGCACCTGCTGCTGGCGGCTCTTTGCTATGGCCTGGCGGGTGGTCGCCTTACCCTGGCGCTGCCGGCTATTGCCACTCTGGTTGCCGCCATCAATCTTTGTAATGCCGGCAAGATAGCATTCTATGGGACGCCGGTGATGCCTGATGATTTTCTGGCTCTACGCAACCTCTTTATGCTGCTCACCGGCTGGCAGTTGGTCGGGGCTGTCACCATTGTCTTCCTGCCGATCACTCTGCTGCTTTGCATGATCAGTTGGCGGCGACGGCAGACCTGGTTTCTCCTTGGCCTCATGACCTTGTGCATAGCGGCGGTGATTATGAAACCCGAGCCGGTCGTCAAGGTGATGGATGCGGTGTTCAAGAACAGCGTCTGGAATCAGCGCGGTAATTTTGAAAGCCGTGGCATCCTTATCCATATCGTGCAGGAGTCTGTCCGCCAGAAGGCGCGGAGTGCCAGCCCGCCTGCCGCCAAAGAGGTCGCCGAGGCCCTGGCCGTTTTGCAGTCGCTCAAACCAAAACAGGATGCAATAATCAACCCGCAGGGATCCGGAAAGCAGCCGCGCAATGTCCACATGATTCTCCTGGAGTCGTTCTGGGATGCTGCCCTGCTTACCGGCTCGGGGCTCTCTGAAGATCCGCTCGATCCGGAGTTCCGTAAACTTTGGCAGGCTGCCGGCAATTCGCATGTCCTGTCGCCGGTCTTCGGGGGCTACACCGCCAATCCGGAGTTCGAGGTCCTCTGCGGTTTGCCGGTGACGGAGAATCAGGTGTTTTTCGAGGTTGGTCTGCACAATAGCGTGGCCTGCCTGCCACAGGTCCTGCGCGATGCTGGGTACCGGAGTGTTGTCTCGCATCCCAACGTAGCCGGATTCTGGAACCGGGTGAACGCCTATCGGCGCATCGGTTTCGACACCTACTGGTCGGAGCGGGACTTCGCGCTCGATGACCAGAACGGTGAATTCCTCAGTGACGCCTCGCTCTACCGTCAGGTGATGACCAAGGTGACGCCCATCGCTGCTAGCGGGACGCCGGTCTTCGATTATATCCTTACGTATTTCGGCCATGTCGCCTATCCGTTGAACGCCCAGCGGCCAAAGAAGATCACGACGACGGATAAAAATGCCCTGCTCAATGCCTATGTCAATCTTATGTACTATAAGTCACGGGAACTGATGGCGTTCCTGGAGAAATTGCAGAAGGATGATCCCGATAGTCTGATTGTCCTCTTCGGTGATCATCTGCCGTTTCTCGGCCCAGGTTTTTATGGTTTCCTCCGTTCGAACCTCCTGACCGATAACCGGGCAACGATGACCGATGCCATGGTCTACACCCTGACGGCCACCCCCCTTGTGGTTATTGACGGGCGGCGTGGGCCTGTGGCCCTCGGCGATGTGCCGATGTACCGACTGCCGGCCCTGATCCTCGATCTCCTCGGCATGGAAGGCGGGCCGGTGGTCCGTCTCTCCCCCTCTCCGGGGAATGCGGCTCTTCGGCCTCTACCGGGGATGTATTGGCATGGTGAGAAGGGCAGGCAGAAGGTCTGCCGTGAAGGGCAGAACCAACAAGATTGTGCGGAGACGGATCAGTGGCTGCAAGCGATCATCACCGTCACCCGCGACCTCTTCAGCGGTGAGCAGTATGGTCTGTCGGAAATTGAGAGGTCAGGGAAGGGGAGACAGTGACAGGTGGGATGCTGTTGTTGATATGCATTCTATCCCTCTTCATAAGAATCCCATTGTTTACCGGATGGGCTCTGTAAGAAATCACGGATTCTTTTTTTCATAGAAGTCTCTTCCTGTGAATCTGTAAGAATAAAATATGCTCTTGGACTATACGGACGGAAGCGAAGCGCAAAAATCTGACCAGAAGGTTTGATTAGGTTTCTTAATTCACCAACTCTTGTTTTTATCTGATCCGAGTGAGTTCCGTGATTGATGTGGCGATTAAGATGATGGTAAATAACACAGACTTGTTTGTCTTTAGCTAATATTGAAATGTCCGAATAATAAGAAAACTTCCCAGACCTTATTTGGTTTATCTTGGGGCATGATGCTATTTGTAGACCATTGTCAGGATCAAGAAATACTACGTTGCAGTTTGAGATGCTTTGATTGGCATTCTTTAGCCAATCCTTTCTTCTGAAATCTCTTTCTTCCTTGTCTTTATGGCTTTGTGAAGAATAACGTAAATGGAAATCAAGCAGCTCTGAAAAATAAACAGTGTCGTCTGGAAGCAAACCTGCTTTTTCGAGTGAAGCAATAGATCGCTTGCCAGCCAAGACCTTTTTTAACTTTTCGCAAAGATCTTGATCACAGTCTAAGAAACGCCGCTCATTGACATAACCGATATGGCCCCCATCATTATTATGAGATTCGTCAGGGAAGTGATACCAAATAACGCCAATTACATGACTTGTGTTGACAAATAAATACCTCAACAAAGCGAACTTGCCAAAATCTCCTACATCACCAGCGTATCGATCTTGCATATTTCCCTTTGATCATTGGACCATACAATCTTACTTCCGCCCCGAACTCGCCAAAGGCCGCATCTTGCCGACCAGCTTGGCCGACATCCTCGGCATGCCGCTGATCAGTGAAACGAGCACTGCCGCGGCGTAGGGCACACTCTGGACAGCAAGCACCAAGGCCCAGACCCGGATGTCGAGCATCGTGCCATCTGGACGGCCGAGCACGGCGTAGGCCGAGAGGAGGAGGGCTATCAGGAACAGCAGTTCCTCGCGGGCGTCGATTAAGGCCTGAAAAAGGGCGTTGGCCTTGGCCCGTTTCGGGGTGCGGAAGAAGCCGATGCCGCGGGTGATAAAGCCGGTGAGCATGGCCCTGGCGATGACATGCGACAGAGCAAGGCCCGCCAGGCCTGCAGCCATACTCTGGAGCAGGGTGGCCGATACCCGGCGGCGATAGAGGAAAAACATCTTCACACTCTTGAAGACGAACAGGGTCAGGGGCAGGATCGCAAAGATGATATGAGGCGGCGCGACGTAAGACGGGAACATGGCCATGCCGACCGACCAGGCCAGGGCCATGAAGTTGAAGAGCAGATTGATGCCGTCGGCGAACCAGGGTAGCCAGCCGGCGATAAAGTGGTAGCGCTGGCCGAGGGTCAGGTTGGTTGATTCCAGACCGATGAGTTTCATCATGTGATGACGGACGATGATGACCGCTCCGTAGGCCCAGCGGAAGCGCTGCTTCTTATAGTCCATGAAGGTGTCGGGCATCAGGCCCTGACCATAGCTTTGCGGCAGGTAGGTGGCGTCATAGCCGCGCTCGAAGATACGCAGACCGAGCTCGGCATCCTCGGTGATGCACCATTCCGCCCAGCCTCCAACCTCGTCGAGTACCGCCCGGCGTACCAGGGTCATGGTGCCGTGCTGGATGATGGCGTTTCGCTCGTTGCGGGTCACCATGCCGATGTCGAAGAAGCCGCGGTATTCCACATTGCACATGGCCTTGAAGGCGTTTTCAGTGTCGTCGCGGTAGTCCTGC
>JAUYSF010000098.1 GCA_030696435.1 Desulfoprunum sp.
TGTGGGGATCTCATATCGGATCGTCGGATTCAAGGCAGGTTCCGCCGAAGATCTGCCCGAAATTTCGGCTATTTCAACCGATTCTCGACAGATTCTGAACGGCGGTCTTTTCGTGGCGATCTCCGGCAGCAGGCAGGACGGGCACTCCTTTATCGATGAGGCCGTAATGCGGGGGTGCGCGGCTGTGATGATCGAATCAGGCCGAATCGAAGCGGAGAAGATGGGGCGATGGGATATCTGTCTCATTGAAGTTACGGACAGCCGAACGGCCTATGCCCAACTGGCCGCCTCTTTCTACGGTCATCCGGCGGACAGCTTGAAACTTATCGGCATTACGGGAACCAACGGCAAGACAACTATCACCTATCTCCTTGAAGAAGTGCTGGTGGGGTTGGGGGAACCTGTCGGTGTCATTGGTACGGTAAACTATCGGTATACCGTGGCGGGAAAGACCATAGTCTTACCCTCACCAAACACCACACCCGAGGCCATGCAACTCCAGGGATTGCTGAGAACAATGGTCGATGCCGGTGTCTGCTATGTTATCATGGAGATCTCTTCGCATGCCCTGTCCCAGTCAAGGATTGGCAATATCCACTTTGATGTCGCGGCGTTCACCAATCTCACCCGTGACCACCTGGACTATCATGAAGGCATGGACGATTATTTTCAGGCCAAAACCAAACTCTTCACCGAGCATCTCAAGGAAGGAGGCGTTGCGGTGGTCACAGACTCCGGTCGGATTCCAGGTGAGACCGACTGGGGTGGGGAGCTGGTGAAAATATGCCGGACGAACGGTATTGCAGTTCTCACCTGTGGTGAACAGCCAGATGCCGATTTTTGCCTTGTGGATTATGTCTCGGATCTCCATCACAGCGAGATTTCACTGAAAACCGTAGCAGAGCGTTTCGCTTTTAACTCAGGCCTTGTGGGCAGGTTTAATGTGGACAACATCATGACTTCTCTGGTGATCTGTTCGGCGTTGAAATATCAGGTGGCTGAGATCCTGCCATATCTTGCCAAGGCCGGAGGCGCTCCGGGAAGGCTGCAGCGGATTGTGGTGGACGATGGTGGCAGTGAGCAAAAACCTGTGGTCTTCGTCGATTATGCTCATACCCCGGATGCTCTGCAGAAGGTGCTTCAAACGTTGGCTGCACTGCCTCATCGGGAGCTGTTCTGTCTTTTTGGTTGCGGTGGCGACAGAGATCCGGGCAAACGACCGGTCATGGGGCGGATCGCTGCTGAAATAAGTGACGTTGTGGTCCTGGCCGATGATAATCCCCGCAGTGAACTGCCGGAAACGATAATGAACCAGATCGCAGTCGGGGTTGCTGAGGCCGGTATGCCCAGCCGATCAGCGGATTGGCTTTTTTCGAGGAAAATGGCCGATCGGGGCTGCGTACAGTTCGGCAGGCGGGAGGAGGCCATCGCGACCGTGATTAGAGCGGCTGGGAGTGGGGATATTATCCTCATTGCCGGAAAAGGACACGAGACATATCAATTGATACGAGGGCGCAAACGGTTCTTTGACGATTGTCTTGAGGCTCGGGAGGCGCTTTCTGCCTGGACCTTGGGCTCAATTCTCCAGGCGACTGGAGGGCGAAGACCTGAGACATCTCCTGGAGGGCTGCTGGGCAGGGTGTCGACGGACAGCCGGAACGTTGCACGAGGAGAAGTCTTTGTCGCCCTTGAGGGTGAACGTTTCGATGGCCACGATTTCATTGCTCAGGTGGCCCAAAGGGGTGCAGGTTGTCTCATTGTCGCCCGGGAAATCGAGGACAGATATGCCGGTGGGGTTCCCCAGATAATCGTGCCGGATACCCTGCGGGCCTTTGGTGATATGGCCCGAGGCCGACGCAGGATGATGCGTCATCTGAGCTCTCCGGTTGTGATCGGGATCACCGGGAGTTGCGGTAAGACAACCGTCAAAGAGATGACGGCCGCGATTCTGGCGAGGCGCTGGCCGGCAGGTCCGGATTATCCAGAGAATTGTGTGCTCAAAACGACCGGGAATTTTAACAATCTGATTGGCATGCCTCTCTCTCTGCTGCCACTTGGTGTTAAGCATAAGGCAGCGGTCATGGAGATGGGAATGAACAGGCCGGGAGAGCTGGCGCGCCTAGCCGAGATCGCCGAACCTGATGTCAGCTGCATAACCAATATCCATGCCGCCCATCTCGAAGGCCTGCATTCTCTTGAGGGTGTCGCACGCGCCAAGGAAGAACTCTTTGCCGGGACATCTTCGACCGGTATTTTGGTGATCAATCTTGATGATCCACTGGTCCGGGCCTGCGCAGAAAAATATCCCCAGAAGAAAATCGGCTTTAGTTCCGGCGGAGAGGGGATGCGCTACAGCCCCAATATCTGGGCCAGTGATGTACAGGTCGGGGCGGAGGGCCTGATCACCTTTATCATGCACTTACATCAAGAAATGGCGGACATTCATCTCTATGCCGCCGGTATCCATAATGTCGCTAACGCCCTTGCCGCAGCGGCTATAGCCAGTTCGGTCGGGGCGCAGCCGTTAGAGATTGCGGCTGGATTATCGGATTTCAGAGCCGCTGCCAAACGTATGGAAATACTGGAAGGGCTGGGTGGGTACGGTATTCTCAACGATACCTATAATGCTAATCCTGCCTCCATGGCGGCTGGTCTCATAACCCTGCAGCAGATGCGAGCGAAGACCTCGGTGGCCCTTCTGGGTGATATGTTGGAGCTCGGAGAGAGTACTGAAGCAGCACACCGGGAATTGGGACGTTTGACGGTAGAATGCGGCATCGATTTCCTCGGATTGGTTGGTGAGTTTGCCGGGATTACGGCTCAGGGGGCAATTGCGGCCGGGATGCCGACTGATAGAGTCAGAATTTTCAAAGATAAAGAGACGGCCTGCCTTTGGCTGGAAGGACTGCAGGCTGAAGGACGGCTAAAAAAAGGAGACTGGCTTCTGGTCAAGGCCTCGCGGGGCTTGAAAATGGAGACGATCATCGAGCGTTTGACAGGAAAGACTTGAGGAAAACGGGCGGCCAATGTACATAGCTGTTTTCTGTATCTTGCAACAGAATAACCGCAAATTGAACACGAGAGAATATTTTTCATGCTGTATCATTTACTGTATCCTCTACATACAACCTTTATTGGTTTCAACGTCTTTCGGTATATCACCTTTCGCTGCATCTGCGGGGCTGTTACCGCTTTTTTGCTGATGTTTGTCCTCGGGCCGGCCTTTATCCGGGCGATGAAGCGCCTGCAGATCGGCCAGGTGATCAGGGATGACGGCCCTGAGACTCATCTTGCCAAGCAGGGCGTGCCGACCATGGGTGGAATGCTTATCCTCCTGGCCATCAGTGTCTCGACCCTGCTGTGGGCCCGTCTTGATTCCGGTTTGGTCTGGCTTATTCTTTTCACTATCCTCTTTTATGGCATGATCGGAGCCATAGACGATCTGCGGAAGATCCGTAAAAATAATAGCAAGGGCCTCAGTGCCCGAGGCAAAATGATCCTGCAGGTGATCGGTGCCTCGGTTGTGGGTTTGTATATCTTCCTGCATCCCGGTTTCGACGGTCATCTTAGCCTGCCATTTTTCAAAAATGTCCACCCCGATCTAGGTTGGGGTTATGTAATCTTTGCAATAGTGGTCATTGTCGGTGCCTCAAATGCCGTCAATCTTACAGACGGGCTGGATGGCCTGGCCGCTGGGCCGACTGTGATAACGGCCGCGGTCTATCTGGTCTTTTCTTACCTGGCCGGGCATGTGGTCTTGGCCGGCTATCTGCAGATCACCCATGTGCCCGGTAGCGGTGAGCTGGCGGTATTCTGCGGGGCCATGGTCGGAGCCTGTCTTGGTTTTCTCTGGTACAACGCCTATCCGGCCCAGATGTTTATGGGGGATGTCGGTTCTCTGGCCCTGGGCGGAGCCCTTGGGGCGGTGGCCATTATCATCAAACAGGAATTTCTCCTGGCGATTGTCGGCGGGGTCTTTGTCATGGAGGCCCTCTCCGTCATCATGCAGGTTGGGTATTTCAAAATGACCAAGGGCAAGCGGATTTTTCTGATGGCACCCTTCCATCATCATTATGAAAAAAAAGGCTGGCATGAATCGAAGATCGTGGTCCGTTTCTGGATAGTCTCCATCCTCCTCGGCCTGCTGGCCATAGCAACCTTAAAGTTGCGGTGATGAAAAAAAATTCTCTCATTCAATCGGGAATCCGGGTGGCCGTTTTGGGCCTGGGAGTCTCGGGGCGGGCCGCGGTACAGTATCTCCAGGCCTGTGGAGCCGAGGTGGTTGTTTCGGACAACCGGTCGCAGGAACAACTGTTGGAAAAGGAAGGGGCCTTTCTCGACAACTGCGGAGTTGTGTGGGAAGCGGGTGGGCACTCTCTCGCTTTTCTGGGCAAGGCCGATATCGTCTTCGTCAGTCCCGGCGTACCTCTTAATCTGTCTTTGCTGGTCCAGTTGCAACAGCAGGGTGTCAGGATTATGGGTGAACTGGCACTGGCAGCCCCGGCCCTTTGTGAGACGGTGGTAGCCATCACCGGCACCAACGGTAAGACCACGGTGACCACCTTGGTGGGTGAGCTTCTGCGGGAGGCGGGAAAAAACGTCTTTGTCGGCGGCAATATCGGCACCCCTATTTTCGAGTATCTGCTCAAAGGGCCCGAGGCCGAGGCCCTCGTCCTTGAGGTCTCAAGTTTTCAGCTCGATACTGCCGGTGGATTTCGTCCGGATATTGCGCTTCTACTCAATATCACCCCGGATCATATTGATCGACATGGCAGTCTTGCCGATTATGTCCGGGCCAAGATGAAGATATTTGGGAAACAACGGCAGGCTGACACGGCCATCGTCAATGGTGATGACCCTCTTTGTCGCACTCTCGCAAACGAGATCGGCAGCAGGGTGATGTTCTTTGGACATGGTTCTGACTGCCAGGCCAGAATTGCAGGAAACAGGGTTATTCTGCGCTGGCAGGAAGAAGAGATCTATGATCTTGTCGGCACGAGTCTGGCGAATACCACAGGAGTCCTGAACAGTGCGGCGGCTATTGCAGCAGCCAGATCGGCGGGATGCAGTCCCGAGAGAATCAGAGCCGGCCTTGCTGCTTTTCAGCCTTTGCATCATCGGATGGAAGCTGTTGCCGAGGTTGACGGAGTGATCTACTATGATGATTCAAAGGCCACCAACACCGGGGCAGTCCTGAGTGCGCTCGCTCAGATCGGTGGCAAGGTGGTGCTGATTGCTGGTGGCAAAGATAAAGGCGACGATTATACGCTGCTCAGGAAAAGCGTCAAAGATAAGGCACGCAAGGTCATCCTGATCGGTGAGGCGGCCGATCTTTTGGAAAAGGCCTTGTTCGGCACTGCACCCCTTGGTCGGGCGCAGTCTATGGAAGAGGCTGTGCAGCTAGCCCGCGCAGTTGCCGAACCTGGTGATGCGGTGTTGCTGTCTCCGGCCTGTGCTAGTTTTGACATGTTCAAGAGCTATGCCCATAGAGGAGAGGTTTTTGTGGCGGCGGTCGAACGACTCAGGGCCGCAGAAGCGGTTGCAAGGGCGGAGATGCGATAATGACCCCGGAGAAACCCATACGCCTGCTGCTTACCGGTGGTGGTACGGGAGGCCATCTTTTCCCGGCCATAGCCGCAGCCGAGGCATTTTGTGCCAGATGTCCGGGAACTGAGGTGCTCTTTGTCGGCACGCGCCGGAAAATGGACGCGGAGAGTCTTGCGGCGCATGGATTTGCCAGTTGCAGTGTGCATTGCTATGGACTCAAGGGCAAAAATATCGGAGATCTCTGCAAGGCGCTGGCCGTCCTGCCCTTCTCGTTTTTTGAGGCAGTCCGGCATATTTACAGATTTTCACCCGATGTGGTCCTTGGAGTTGGTGGCTATGTCACCGGACCAGTGGTGGCCGCAGCCAGGTTTCTCGGGATCCCGACACTCATCCATGAGCAGAATGCAGTGCCTGGACTTGCCAACAGAAAGCTTGGTCGCATCGTGCAGCGTATTTGTCTGTCACTGCCGGACACGGGAGGCTATTTCCCGAGAGAAAAGGTTCTTCTGACGGGTAATCCCGTACGGCAGAAAATACTCGATCTGGCCCGAACAAAGCACCATTCAAGCGGAAACGAATGCACCGTGCTCGTTCTCGGTGGCAGTCAGGGTGCCCATGCTCTGAACATGCTGGTGGTTGAGGCCTTTACAGGGATCGGCAAAGAGACGTTAACCGGCCTCAAACTCATTCATCAGACCGGCGAAAAGGACGAGGCGGCAGTCAGGGAACGTTATCGAGATGCTGGGATCAATGCCACGGTATCGGCCTTTTTTCAGGATATGCCGAATATTTACGGTCAGGCGGATTTTTTGATCTCGCGAGCCGGGGCCACGACTTTAAGTGAACTTGCCGTGCTCGGTCTGCCGTCAATCCTGATACCCTACCCCTATGCGGCTGATAACCATCAGGAAAAAAATGCCCGGTATTACGAAAGCGGTGGCGGAGCGATCCTGTTTCAGGAAGACCGGCTCACCGCCGAACTCCTCTCTGAGACGGTGCATGGACTGGCCGAAGAAGGGAGCAGGCGCGAGAAAATGGGGCTGGCTATGCAAAAACTCGCCTGTCCGGATGCGGCCGGAGCCATAGTTGAGGCCTGTCTGCAGGCGATAAGATAAGCGACAAGAAGTGCTGAAGACCAGGTGACGACGGGAGGAATGATCTACAGATGTATCGAAAAACAAAACATATCCATTTTGTCGGCATCGGCGGTATCGGCATGAGCGGCATCGCTGAACTGCTCCTGAACCTGGGGTATAAGGTGTCAGGTTCAGATTTGCATAGCTCGGCCATCACCCGAAATCTGGGCAGCTTGGGCGGAGTAATCTTCCAGGGGCACAAGGGTGAATGGATAGAGGGAGCGGATGTGGTGGTAACCTCTTCGGCTATTTCTGCGAACAACCCGGAGGTCATCGCTGCCAGAGAGCAATTCATTCCCGTTATCCAGAGGGCGGAGATGCTCGCCGAACTCATGCGCCTGAAAAAATACGGCATTGCAATTGCCGGGAGTCACGGCAAGACCTCAACCACCTCTATGGTCGCCTGGATGTTGGCCAGGGCCGGGCTTGATCCGACCATTGTGGTCGGCGGCAAGATTGACAGCCTTGGCGGCAATGCTAAGCTGGGGCAAGGTGATTTTCTGGTCGCCGAGGCGGATGAGAGTGACGGCTCGTTTCTCAAACTGTCACCGGTCCTTGAGGTGGTGACCAATATTGATCTGGAACACCTGGATTACTATCGGGATCTTGAGCATATAAAGGAGACATTCCTCCAGTTCATCAACAAGATTCCTTTTTATGGTGCGGCCATTCTCTGTTTGGACGATGAAAATGTCGCTGATATTCTGCCTTCGATTACCCGGCGGATTATCACCTACGGCATGAGTCCGCAGGCCGATGTGTACGGCGAAAACATCTTCTTTCAAGAGGGGCGGGTGCATTTTACCGTAAAAAAGGCCGGCCATGAGCTCGGCATTCTCGACATTGCCCCTCCCGGGAAACACAATGTCTACAATGCCTTGGCGGTCATCTGCGTCGGTTTGGAGCTGGAAATACCCTTTGCGGTGATTGCCGACGCCCTCCGCAGTTTTGCCGGAGTGCAGCGCCGGATGCAGAAAAAAGGCGAGATCCATGGTATCACCATCGTTGATGATTACGGACATCACCCCACGGAGATCAGGGCGACGCTTGCGGCCATCAAAGAGGCATGGCCTGAAAAACGCCTCGTTGTGCTTTTTCAGCCCCACCGCTATACTCGGACCAAGGCCCTGTTCAAGGAGTTTCAGACCTGTTTTCGGCAGGCCGACTGTCTGGTCATGACCGAGGTCTACGCTGCCAGCGAAGAGCCTATCGAGGGGACAAACAGCAAGGTGCTGCTGGAAGAGATCAAACGACACGGGCAACGCAATACCCATTATATCCCTGAAGTGGAGGAGATGGCGGCGGCATTGCTCCCCCTCCTGCAGGAAAACGATCTGGTGCTCACTTTGGGTGCGGGTAATATCGTCAGGGTCGGAGAAAATCTCCTTGCCCTTCTGGAAAATCGACAGGTTTAAAACGGCATGCATCCTTTGTTCAGAGAAGAGTTGAGCCATATTATCTCAGGACAGGTAGAGTGGAATTGTCCCTTGAGTGGCTACACCTCCTTTGCTATTGGCGGTCCCGCTGAGGCCTTGGTGACAGCCGAAAATAAGGCGGAACTGGCCGGGCTTCTGGATTTTTTCAGCCGCCGACAGGTTGCTTGGCGGGTCATAGGCAAGGGGACTAATCTCTTGATTCGGGACGAGGGTTTTGCCGGGGTGATCGTCTTGCTTGGCTTAGAGTTTCAACAGATTGATTTTGGCATCCAGCAGGAGGATGGCAGAACCCGGGTTTCGGCGGGTGGGGGATGTGGCCTGACGCGACTAGCAATGTCCTGTATGGAGAAGGGGCTGGCCGGACTGGAGTTTGTCACCGGCATTCCCGGAACTGTCGGTGGGGCGGTGATTATGAATGCCGGGGCCTGGGGAAGTGAAATCGCCTCAGTGCTGAAAGCTCTCACGGTCCTGACCTTGGAGGGGGAGCGGACTCTGCAGCGCCGGGATCTGGATTTCGGCTATCGTTGCTGGCACGATTTTCATAAGCTTTATGGCCGGACGGTGGTGATCAATGCCGATTTTGAGCTGATCGCTGATGATCCCGAGGCCGTACGCAGGCGCTGCTCGCAGCTTCAGGAAAAGCGGCGGACCAGCCAGCCGAAGGGAAAAGGCAATGCCGGTTCCTTTTTCAAGAATCCCGAAGGTGACAGTGCCGGACGTCTTATTGAGGCCAGCGGTCTCAAGGGCAGACAGGTGGGTGGGGCGATGATATCGGAGCAGCATGCCAACTTCCTTGTCAACAGAGGCGGGGCGACATCTGCGGATGTCTTTTCGCTCATGCGCCTTGTTCAGGAAAAGGTCAAAGAGGACAGTGGCATAGAGCTCGATCCTGAAGTGCATTTTATTTGATTGCTATGAAGAAACTGTTGCAGAACGTCATTGGCCAAATACGGCGGAGCTTTTCGGTGAAAAGCCAAAAGTCCGGCTATAAGTCACTTGATATACAGTTTCGTACTGCTTACGGGAAACAAGAAAAAGAGCAAAAAAAGAGGCGACTCCCCGGGGCTGCACTGACCACTGCCTTGCGAAAAAAAACCAAGGCAAAGGAAGAGAGTTACAGGAAGAAGGAGGGGGGAGGGCTCCCCGGGCTCCGATTGGCGGCAGGTGTTGCCCTGGCCGCAGCTGTTGGCTTTATCTTCTGGCATAATGGTGGTTGGGGCGGCTGGCGGGGGCTTGTCCCCGGTATATCATTTTTTCAGCTGCATCATTTGGAATTCAAGGGGTGCTCGGTGACTGCGGAGGCGGCCCTGCGGGGACGGAGCGGGCTTGCACTCTATCAGACCAATCTGCTCACCTTGGATACAGACAAGGTGGAAAAGCTGATCGACGACGATCCCTGGGTGAGTTCGGTGAAGGTGACGCGAAACTGGCCTGCCGGCCTGACGGTCGCGATTGTCGAGCATACTCCCCTTGCCCTGATGAGTGGCGACGGGAGTGGTGGCTCCGGCCTGTCATTTGTTGACAACTCAGGGGTTGTTTTTATGGCGGTCATTCCGGGACAGGATATTGATTATCCTATTATCTCCGGTCTTGAGAGAATACATGAGCCAAAACAGCGGCAGGAGATATTTTCCGATATATTTCAGTTCCTCAAGCAGTCGGGAAAGAACAATCCGAATCTCCCGACCCAGGCAGTATCGGAGATCCATGTGAACGAAAACGGGGAATTGATCCTTTTTCTGGTGGAATATCCCTTTCCTATTTTTTTTGGCAGAGGTCAAGCGGAGACAAAGTATAATCGGCTGGTGAAGGTGCTTGAAGTCCTGTATAAAAAGCATGATGAAGGAATGCAGATATCACGGGTAGAATATATCCGGATGGACTATTTGAATGACAAGGTGCTGGTGGCACAGAGCGGATCAGGTTGAAACGAATGGAAGAAAAAAACGAAAGAGAAGAGCAGGCCCTCACGAAGGTGGAGATTGAGCGAGAACCCGGTGAAATCATTGTCGGTCTTGATATCGGCACAACCAAGATCTGCTGTGTTGTGGGAGAGGTGACTGAAAACACCACGGAGATCATCGGTGTTGGTATTGTTCCCTCGCAGGGCTTGAAGAAAGGTATTGTGGTAAATATCGAAAGCACTGTCAATTCCATCAAGCAGGCAGTGCGCCAAGCAGAAGAGACTGCAGGTTGTGATCTACGCTCGGTGGAGGTCTTTGTCGGAATCGCCGGCAACCATATCAAGGGATTCAACAGCCCGGGAATTCTCGCGATCAATAACCGTGAGATCAAGAAGGTCGATATCGACGAAGTCATAACCGCCGCCCGGACCGTTAAGATCTCTGAGAATCAGCGGGTCATTCATGTTATGCCGCAGGAGTATATGGTGGATGACCATACCGGCATCCAGAATCCTATCGGTATGACCGGGGTGAGATTGGTGACCAATGTCCATATCGTCACGGCCGATATCGGCGCTGTCCATAATCTTGTCACCTGCTGCAACAAGGCGGGCCTTGAGGTTGCCGATATTGTCCTGGAGTCGATCGCCTCGGCCAATGCCGTACTCAGCCCCGATGAAATGGAACTGGGAGTTGCCCTTGTTGACATCGGTGGCGGCACTACCGATCTGGCGGTCTTTTGTGATGGCACCATCAGGCATACCTGTGAGATTGGTCTCGGAGGCCATAACCTGACCAACGATCTCTCCGTAGGCCTGCGCACACCGCTGCAGGAGGCCGAACGATTGAAAGAGGACTT